>JAGSPQ010000007.1 GCA_018262385.1 Myxococcaceae bacterium
CGAGGTGCGGCAGTTGGTGAGTGCGGGATCTTCGGCGGCCGAGCTCACCGCGGCGGCGCGCCGGGCCGGGCTGCGGTCGCTGCGCGAGGCGGCGGTGCTGAAGCTCGCTCAGGGGCTGACTTCGTTCGAAGAGGTCTTGAGGATGACCTCCACCGCCCAGTGGTAGGGTCGGCGGCAATGTTCGGCAGGGCAGCCGCTGCACTCGCACTGTTGCTGATCGCCGGTGCCGCGCGAGCCCAGGCGCCCGACAGCGAGCCGGCTCCGACCGCGGCCGAGCGCTTCGTGGTCCGCAACTTCGAGGCGAACAAGGTGGCGCTCGACCAGGCGCCGGGGCTGACCCAGGCGATCGCGACCCGGATGGCCGAGGCGAACCTGAAGGTGGTCTCGCCGGACGACATCCAGAAAGCGGTCGGGCTCGATCGCCAGCGCGAGCTGCTCGGGTGCAGCGGCGACGCGGCGTGCGCGATCGAGCTGGCCGGTGCGCTGGACGCCCGCTACGTGGTCAGCGGTCGCGTCGATCGCTTCAACCAGCGCTACCTGCTCAGCGCGACGGTGTGGGATCAGAGGCTCACCGAGGTGAAGGTGAAGTCCCAGCGGGAAGTCGCCGACGCGGGGCTGCTGTCCCAGGCGATGGAGGAGATCGCCGACGAGCTGCTCGCGCCCTTCGGAGTGCCGCCGAAGGTCGAGGTCAAGCTGGCCGACCGGGTCGATTCGCTGGGCTTCAACCTCGGGCTGAAGCTGGGGACCACGCTGCTCACCAGCCTGTTCCGGCTGGCCCCGGTGGGCGAGATCGAGCTGGGTTTCCGGATCTCGCACGCCTGGCTGGTGATCCTGCAGATCGGCTTCGGGATCGCGTTCGACCAGACCACCCAGACCAACGTCGGGCTCACCCCCGGGCTGCTCGGACTGCGCTACCACTTCCGGGCGGAGAAGGACCTGCAGCCCACCCTGGGCGGCGGGCTGGGGGTGATCACCACCATCGCCGCGGCGCGGGGGAAGGCGCGGCTGAGCGCGCTGCTCAACCTCGGGCTGCTCTACCTGATCACCCAGCGGGTCAGCGCGTCGGTCGAGGCCTCGATGGATGTGCTGGGGCTGGCCTACGGCGTCGCCGAGAAGACCAGCGCGCTCACGGGCATCAATTTCGGGTTGTCGCTGGGCATCAACTACCGATTCTAAAGAAGGGATCTTCATGCGCCTGACCTCCATCTTCCTCGCCGTGCTGTGTCTGACCGGCTGCAAACCGAAGGACGACGCGGCGCCGGATCCGAAGGCGCAGGCCGACGGGCTCTACCTGGCCGGCACCGCCGCCTACATGAAGGGCGAGTTCAAGCAGGCCCACGATCACTACGCCGAGGTGAAGAAGCTCAACCCGACCGATCCGCGCCTGCCCGCGGCGGAGGGCGAGGTGTACCTGGCCGAGGTGAAGCTCGACGACGCGCTGAAGAGCTTCGAGGAAGCGGTGAAGCTGGAGCCCAAACGCGCCACCACCTGGAGCCGGCTCGGCTTCATCCACTCGCTCAAGGGCCGGCCGGCCGAAGCGAAGCAGGCGCTGACCAGAGCGCTCGAGCTCAACCCCAGAGACTTCAACGCGCTCGAGTCGATGGCCGAGATGGATCTGAAGGAGAAGAACCTCGACGAGGCGGTGAAGCACTTCCTCGCCGCGTCGCAGGCTGCGCCCGAGGCGGTCCGCGCTCCGCTGGCGATGCGGGCGGTGGAGGAGCTGACGAAGGGCGGCCGCGATGGCGAGGCGCTCCAGCTGCTCGAGGCGACGGTGAAGAAGGGGATCACGTCGCCCGAGATGTTCAGCGAGCTGGGCGATCGGCTGGTGGGGGCAGGGCGGCTGCCCGAGGCGGTGGTGGCGTACACCGACGCGGCGAAGGCCAACCCGGCCGATCCCGCGCTGTGGGAGCTGGTCGGTGAGCTGCAGATGAAGCTCGACAAGCCTGCCGACGCCGAGGCCGCCTTTCGCGAGTCGCTGCGGGTGAAGGATCGCGGCGTGGTGCACGCCTCGCTCGCCCGCCTGTGCCAGGCCCGCAAGGATGCCGCCTGCACCAAGAGCGAGCTCGATCAGGCGCTCACCAAGGCGTCGGGGGAAGAGCCGCGCGAGCTGATCGACATCGCCGATCTGCTCGCCTCGGTGGGCCGCAAGGCCGACGCGCTGGCCCTGCTCAAGGGGCTGGCGGACGAGGAAGAGTCGGCGGGCGACGCCCCGCTGCAGCTGAAGCTGGCCCGGCTGGCGAAGGAAGTCGGCGACCCGCCCACCCTGAAGGCGGCCTGCGATCGGGTGCTGGCGTCGGATGCGGGCGTGAAGAAGTGCCCCTGAAACTCGCCAGGTAATTGCGCCCAAACGTCAACGAACCGCACAGATGCGGGCGGATCTCGATCAGCGCGGCCGACGACAATCTCCTTTGAGCAAAGGGGCTGTCGGAGGCAGCAATGAGCAGCTACCGGATCCAGAGCGGAGACACCCTCGGAGCACTCGCCGCGCGGTTTCACACCACCGTCAACGCGCTCGCCCAGCACAACGGCATCGCCAACCCCAACCTGATCTACGCCGGCCAGGATCTTCAGATCGCCGACGGGTTCGACGCCCCCGCGCCGGCGCCGGTCGAGCTGTCGCCCGCGCCGACCCCTCCGCCCGGGCAGCGCTACACGATTCAGTCCGGCGACACGCTGAGCGGGATCGCCGCCCGGTTCGGCAGCTCGGTCGGGGCGATCGCCGCCGCGAACGGAATTGCCAACCCGAACCTGATCTACGCCGGGCAGGAGCTGACCCTTCCGGGAGGCGACGCCCCGGTCGGGCCGGCGCCGGCCCCCACGCCTCCTCCGGCCGATCTGGCCCAGACCTGGACGGTGCGATCGGGCGACACCTTGAGCGCAATCGCCGCCCGCTTCGGCACCTCGGTCGCCGCGCTCGCCCAGACCAACCACCTCGCCAACCCCAACCTGATCTACCCGGGCCAGCGGCTGACCATCCCCGGGGGCTCGGGGCCGGTCGACGGGCCGTCGCAGGTCGCTGCGCCGCCGGGGCCGACCACCGGGGGCGTCTCGGTCGCGCAGCTGCAGCAGATCATGCCGGACCTCAGCGCCGCGACCGCCAGCTACTACCTGCCGTACCTGAACCAGGCGATGGCCGAGGGAGGGATCAACACTCCCCGCCGCCAGGCCGCGTTCCTCGCCCAGCTCGCCGCCGAGAGCGGCCAGTTCCGGTGGATGGAAGAGATCGCCAGCGGCGCCGCCTACGAGGGCCGCACTGATCTGGGCAACACCCAGCCGGGGGACGGAGTGCGGTTCAAGGGGCGGGGGCCGATTCAGCTCACCGGCCGCTCGAACTACGGGGCGGCATCGGCGGCGCTCGGGATCGACCTGGTCGGCAACCCGACCCGCGCGGCAGACCCGGACGTCGGCTTCCGCACCGCGGCCTGGTTCTGGAACAGCCGCAACCTCAACTCCTACGCCGACGCGGGGAACTTCGACGCGATCACCTACCGGGTGAACGGCGGGTACAACGGGAAGGCGGCGCGCGACGCCTACTACGCCCGGGCGCTCGCGGTTCTGGGTGGCTAGGCTAGAGCCGGCCGCCCAGCATCTTCCGGTAGACCCCGACCACCTGGCCCAGGATCTGGGTCTGCTTGAACTCGGACTTGTGGACGTAGATCGGCTCCATGTCCTTGTTCGCCGGCTGGAACCGGATCCGATCGCCCTCGGGGAAGTAGCGCTTCACCGTCGCCTCGTCCTCGATCAGCGCGACCACGATCTCGCCGGGGGAAGCCGAGGCGGTCTTGCGGACGAACAGGTAGTCGCCGTCGAAGATCCCGTCTTCGATCATCGACTGCCCCTTCACCCGCAGCGCGAACACCTCTTTGCCGCTGCCGCCGAGCAGGAAGCTGTCGATCCGCACCGAGTCTTCGACGTTCTCGGTCGCCAGCAGCGGCGCGCCGGCCGCCACCCGCCCCAGCAGCGGCACGTCGATCATCCCTGACTCGCGCCGGTGGCTGCCGATGCCGAGCACCATCCGCGCCCGCTTGGTCGGCACCAGGCTGCGGCTCTGCTGCTCGCCCCGGGTGAGGTAGCCCTTGCGCTCGAGCGCCTTGAGATGATCGTTCACCCCGTTGGTGGACTTGATGTCCATCTCCTCGCCGATCTCGCGAATCGTCGGGGGAAACCCCCGGTTCTCCGACTCGTGGACGATGAACTGGAGGATTTCCTTCTGCCGGTCGGTCAACTCATCCACGGGGGGCCTCGGGGGAAGGGTGCAAGGGTGTTCAGTATGGTCCCTGAACAAGCGGGTAGTGTCAATTTTTCGAAGGCTCCAGGCACCGAACCCCGGTTGCTTCCACGTCTTTTTTTGGCGCGGCCCGAGCGGGGGTGGTTTGGTACCTGACGGGCATCATGAGGCGACTGACCAGACGGGAGGGGGTGCTGGCCGCGCTGGCCTGCGTGGGCCTCGGCGCGTGCGATGGCCACCTCAACAAGGAAGGCTATTTCACCAAGGGCCACCTCCAGTACCGGGTGGCCGCCCCCGATCCGGCCACGTGGCAGCAGGTGAAGTTCGCCGGCAATGATCTGGCCTGGATCGCCCGGACCAGCGCCCACGTGCTGTCGGTGAACGCCACCTGCGAAGAGCATGGGGACCCCGGGCTGGAGGTGCTCACCAACCACCTGCTGTTCGGCTTCACCGAGAAGGAACTGAAGACCCGGCAGACGAAGCTGATCGACGGGCGCGAGGCGCTGCTGTCGAACTACCTGGCCAAGCTCGATGGCGTTCCAGTTGAGATCGACGTCGCCGTCCTGAAGAAGAACGACTGCGTGCACGACTTCATCTACATCTCGCCGCCCGGGCGAGCCGCGGAGCACCGGGCCCAGTTCGATCGGCTGCTCTCGGAGTTCACCGCGGAGCGGGGCTAGAGCGATGGCCGGCGAGCATCCCCCCGATCCCGAGACCACCCAGGTCCACGCCGCCCAGCCGGAGTTCGGCGACATGGTGCAGCAGGAGCTGGAGTCGCTGCTCCCGTTCACCGCCCGGGTCCGCCAGTTCTTCGAGCAGCTGGGCGGGATGGTGGTGATGTCGATGCGGGCGCTCCGGCGGGCCCTGCACCGTCCCTGGGGGCTGGGTGATCTGGCGTACCAGATGGTCGCCCTGGGCCAGCGCTCGCTGTCGATCGCCACCCTGGTCGCGATCTTCGCCGGCCTGGTGATCTCTTTGCAGTTCGCCTACTTCCTCGCCCGCTTCGGGGTCCAGCACACCGTCGGCAAGGTGGTGGTGCTGACCTTGTTCCGCGAGCTGGGGCCGGTGCTCACCGCGTTGACGGTCGGAGCGCGGATCGGCTCGGGGATCACCGCCGAGCTGGGCTCGATGAAGGTGACCGAGCAGATCGACGCCATCGCCGCCCTGGGCGCCGACCCGATCAAGAAGCTGGTCGCCCCCCGCCTGATCGCCTGCACCGTGGTGCTGCCGGTGCTGACCGCGCTCGCCGACGTCTTCGGCCTCGTCGCCGGCTCGCTGGTGGTCTACAGCGAGTACGACATCCCGCTCGAGCAGTTCTACCGGTCGGTGGTCGAGACCGCCACGCTCGCCGACTTCACTTCCGGCATCGCCAAGAGCGCGATCTTCGGCTTCGTGATCGCCGCCGTCGGCTGCTTCAAGGGCTTCAACGTCAGCGGCGGCACCGAGGGAGTCGGCCGGGCGACCACCGAGACGGTGGCGATCGCCTCGGTGGCGATCTGCCTGTCGGACTTCTTCCTCACCAAGCTGTTCCTCTCTCTGTGACGCCCCTGATCCAGTACCAGGACATCTACAAGGCCTTCGGGAAGAAGAAGATCTTCGAGGGGCTCGATCTGCAGATCGAGAAGGGCGAGACGCTGACGATCATCGGCGGCTCGGGCACCGGCAAGAGCGTGCTGCTCAAGCTGCTGATCGGGCTGCTCTACCCCGACTCGGGGGCGATCCTCTTCGACGGGGCGGACGTCACCCAGCTGCCCGAGGAAGGCCTGCGGGCGGTGCGCAAGCGGGTCTCGATGGTCTTCCAGGGGTCGGCGCTGTTCGACTCGCTCACCGTGGGGGAGAACATCGCCTACCCGCTGCGGGAGAACATGCGCGAGCTGAGCGAGGACGAGATCCGTGCCCGGGTGGCGAACAAGCTCGAGCTGGTGAACCTCGCCGGGATCGAGCAGATGAAGCCCTCGGATCTGTCGGGAGGCATGCGCAAGCGGGTCGGCCTCGCCCGGGCGATCGCCACCGACCCGGAGGTGATCTTGTGGGACGAGCCGACCACCGGCCTCGACCCGATCAGCACCCGGGTGATCGACGAGCTGATCGTCTCGATGAAGAAGACCCTGGGCGCCACCAGCGTGGTGGTGACCCACGACATGGACAGCGCGTTCCGGGTCAGCGACCGGATGGCGATGCTGGCCCGCCGGAAGATCGTCGAGTGCGGAACTGTTTCGCAGATGCAGAACTCGAAAAATCCCGACGTTCGGGCATTCTTCGATGCGAGGAAGTGACGCGCACCCGTAGCGTTCGCAAGAAAAATCGTGGTGAACGAAGAACATGTCAACCCAAAGTCCAGCTGAGCGCGACCGACGAATCGTCATCCGGGCGGGCCTCTTCGTGGGCCTGGGGCTGCTGCTGGCCGGAGTGGTGATCTTCCTCATCGGCAAGGAGCGCAACCTCTTCGACAAGCAGGTGGTCTACTTCGGCGCCTTCGAGAACGTCGACGGCCTGGTGCTCGACGCCCCAGTGCGGCTGGGCGGGCTGCAGGTCGGGCGGGTGACCAAGATCAGCTTCGCTCCGGACCTGGGGGACAAGCGGATCATGGTGACGATGGAGGTGGCGGCCCAGTTCCGCGATCGGATCCGGCGCGACTCGGTGGCCCGGGTCACCGGCCGTGGCGTGCTCGGCGACAAGGCGGTCGACATCTCGCTCGGATCTCCCGAGGCGGAGGCGATCCCCGGCGGAGGAGAGATCACCACCGGCACCTCGGGCGACATCTCCAGCCTGCTGAAGGCGACCGGCGAGATCATCGACAACGCGGTCGGGATCACCCGCGACCTCAAGTCCGGCGTGGCGGCGTACACCGCTCCCGAGGTCCGCAACGACGTGGCAGTGATGATGCGCAGCGCGCGCAAGATCATCGAAGAGATCGAGGGCGGCAAGGGCGTCGCCCACGCGCTGATCTACGACAAGCGCACCACCGACGAGCTGCGCTCGATCCTCGCCTCGGCCAGCTCCAGCGCCGCCCGGCTCGACGGGGCGGTCGGCGAGGCCGAAGGGATCTTGAAGGAGATCCGCAGCGGCAACGGCACCGCCCACGCGCTGATCTACGACCAGAAGGTCGCCAAGGCGATCAACAACCTGGGCGACGCCGCCGACGAGGTCTCGGCGCTGATCCACGACGCGAAGACCAGCAAGGACGGCGCGGTCTACCAGCTGGTCTACGGCGACGCCCGCTCGATGCTGGGAGACCTCGGAGTCGCCGCCCGCGACATCAAGGACATCACCACCAAGATCAAGGCCGGCGAGGGCTCGCTGGGCGGGGTGATCCAGGATCCGACCGTCTACGAGGACCTGAAGGAGATCCTCGGCAACGTCAAGCGCAACAAGATCCTCCGCGAGCTGGTGCGGCTGTCGATCAGCAACAACGAGAATCTGGAGAAGGTCGGCAAGCCGGCCAACGCCCCGCAGAAGTAGGAAAGGGGTGTAGTCGCGGCCCCCACCCGATTCTTTGTCGGCTCTCATCAGGGGCGTACACTCGCCGGCACTTTGCCGCGCCCAACTTTGTTGTTCGTCGACGACGAGGCGAACGTTCTCGAAGTGCTGACCCGGATGTTCGAGAAGCGCTTCGACGTCATCTGCGCCCACTCCGGACCCGAGGCGCTCGAGATCCTCAAGAGCCGGCCGGTCGACCTGCTGCTGACCGATCAGAAGATGCCCGAGATGACCGGGATCCAGCTGGCGCGGGCGGCGCGCGAGCTGGGGATCGAGGTGACCACGATCCTGCTCACCGCCTACACCGACCCGGGCGAGATCATCGCCGCGATCAACGAAGGGCAGGTCTACCGCTACGTCACCAAGCCGTGGGACGTGAACGACCTGTCGATGACGGTGAAGAACGCGATCGAGACGGTCGAGCTGAAGAAAGAGAAGGCCCGGCTGCTCGAGAGCCTCCACAAGCGGATCGAAGCGCTCAACGTGCTCTACGAGGTCAGCCGCACCAGCGCCGGCGACGCCCACTCGCTCGACGCGATCGTCGATCGGCTGCTGTCGGTGGTCGGGCGGGTGCTGCCTCACGACGTCAGTGCGGTGGTGATCGAGGCGGGGGAAGGGCGCAGCTCGAGCTTGAGGATCCGCTGCCGGGCGCTGGTGTCGGAAAAGGCGCTGCTCCACGTGAAGGAGTCGGTGCTGTCGGCCCACCGCAAGAGCGCCGGGGTGCTGCTGCCGGAAGAGAAGATGCTCACCCGCATCATGGGCAACACCACCCCGGATCCGGCCGCGCCGACCGGGTTTCCCAACTCGCTCTCGGTGCCGCTGGTGGCGACCGGCCGGGTGGTGGGGACGCTGGCGATCTTCTCCAGCACCGGCAGCTACGCGCTGGAAGACGGCGAGCTGCTCGACCTGCTGGTCAACCAGACCACCGATGCGATCGATCACCTGCGCGCCGCCGAGCTCGCCGCCCGCCGCCGGATCGAGCGGATGGTCGAGGCGATGGCCGACGGGGTGATGCTGCTCGACGAGAAGAACGAGCTGGTGGTGGTCAACCCCGCCGCGCGCAAGTTCCTCCAGCTGGGCGATGATCCGGCCCACCTCACCCCCCGGCACCTGGCCGAGAAGCTCGGCTTTGCCCCCTGGGACATGGTCCGCGGCTGGGAATACGGCGGCCGGAAGGCGTTTCGCGACGAGCTGAAGCTGTTCGAGCGCACCGTGCACCTCACCCTCAACCCGGTCGCCGAGGAATCCGGCGCGCTGCGGGGGGTGGTGGTGGTGCTGCGCGACATCACCGAGCAGAAGGCGCTGGAAGAGCGCAAAGACGAGTTCGTGCAGATGGTCAGCCACGAGCTGCGCACGCCGCTGACCTCGATCACCGGCGCGCTCGACCTGGTGCTCAACCACATCACCGGGGAAGTGAACCTGAAGCAGCGCCGCTTCCTCGACATGGCGCGCGAGTCGACCGAGAAGCTCAACGCGCTGGTCGATGATCTGCTCGACCTGTCGAAGTTCGCCAACAAGAAGATGCGGATGAGCTTCGAGTTCACCCATCTGGACGAGCTGGTGAAGAGGGTGGTCGAGAAGTACGGCCCGGCGCTGAACGAGAAGCGGCTGAGCGTCAGCGTCCAGGCGCCGGACGCGCCGATGAAGATCCTGGTCGACCCGAACCGGATCACCCAGGTGCTCAACAACCTGCTCACCAACGCGGTGAAGTTCACCCCCGAGGGCGGCGCGGTCTCGATCGAGCTGACCCAGGCGGGAGACGCGCCGGGCTTCACCACCCTGAGCGTGTCGAACTCGGGGGATCCGATCGACGAAGGGGATCTCGAGCGGATCTTCGATCGGTTCGAGCAGGCGCACTCGCGCAAGACCCGCGCGATTCGAGGCACCGGGCTGGGGCTGTCGATCTGCCGCAACATCGTCGAGGGCCACGGTGGCCGGATCTGGGCCGAGCCGGTCGCCACCGGGGCCCGCTTCGTCACCGTGCTGCCGATCGAGCCGGGGGTCGAGCAGCTCAACCCGGTCGACCACCCTTCCGACCCGCTGCCGCCCGCCGGCGCCAAGGCGGCCCGCGGCACGGTGCTGGTGGTGGAGGACAACGCGACCCTGGCGTGGATCCTCAAGGCCACGCTGATCGCCCGGCAGTTCAGGGTGGTGATCGCCCAGTCCGGAGAAGAAGCGCTGGCGATCGCGCGCAAGCTGAAGCCCGACGTGATCACCCTCGACATCCGGCTGCCGGACCTCGACGGGCTGAAGCTGGCCGACATCTTCCGGCACGATCCCGAGACCAAGCACGCGCGGGTGATGGTGATCTCCGGCTTTCACGAGCGCGAGGCGGCGATGCGCGCGGGCGCCAGCGGCTTCCTGCTCAAGCCGATCTCGCCCGACACGCTGGTCGCCTCGGTCGAGTCGCTGATGGCGGTCACCACCCGCCGCAAGGGCCGGGTGCTGGTGATCGACGACGACGCGCAGATCCGCGCGATCTGCGTCGAGGTGATGCACAACCTCGGGTTCGAGGCCGCGCAGGCGGCGACCCTGGCCGAGGCCCGGCAGACGATCGCCGAGCACCGGCCGGATCTGCTGCTGCTCGACGTGATGCTCCCCGACGGCGACGGGTTCAGCTTCTTCGAAGAGCTGAAGGCCGAGCGGGCCTCGAGCCCGCTGTCGGTGATCTTCGTCTCTGCCCGCACCGAGACCGCGGCGAAGGTCCGCGCGCTGAAGCTGGGCGGCGACGACTACCTCACCAAGCCGTTCGACGCGCTCGAGCTGGGAGCGCGGGTCGAGTCGGTGCTGCGCCGGCGCACCGAGGAAGGATCGCCCTCGCCGACCACCATGCTGCCCGGCTCGAACGCGATCGAGCGCGAGGTCCAGCGGCGGATCAAGGCCAGCGAGGCGTTCGCGTTCTGCTACCTCGATCTCGACAACTTGAAGGCCTACAACGACTACTACGGCTTCGCGAAGGCGGACGGCGTCGTCCGGCAGACCGCCGATCTGATGCGGGAGATCATGACCCTCCACGGCAAGCCGGGCGACTTCCTCGGCCACGTGGCGGGCGACGACTTCGTGTTCATCACCACCCCCGAGACCTGCGACCCGGTGTGCCAGCGGGCGATCGAGGCGTTCGATCGGATCATCCCGCTCTACTACGACCGCACCGATCGCGACCGCGGGTACATCGAGACCGACGATCGGTTCGGCGAGAAGCGGCGCTTTCCGATCATGAGCGTCTCGGTGGTGGCGGTGATGGCGGACGGCAAGGCCGATCACTCCGAGCTGGCCCGGCACGCCGCCGATCTGAAGAAGAAGGCGAAGGCGGTGGTCGGCAGCGTGTTCCTGCGCAACGACCGCGACCCGCCTCCCACCCAGCCGACTGTGAAGAGCGCGTGACGTGCGGCTTTCGCAGCAGCTGATCCTGTTCATGTTGGCGGCGGCGGTGCTCCCCCTGTCGGGAGTGGGGTTCTGGCTGCTCCAGCGCTCGGAGGCCGAGCTGTCGGTGCGGCTGGAGCACGAGCAGCGGGGGGTCGCCGAGGCCGCGGCCGAGGGCGCCGCGGCGCAGCTGATGGGGGCGATCAACGGGATCTCGAGCTCGGCCGGGCTGATCGACTGGCGGTCGGTGAGCGCCGAAGAGGCGCGGGGCGGGCTGCAGTTGCTCGCCGCCCAGTCCGAGCTGATCGCCGCGGTGGCGCTGGTGGATCCCCGCCGGGCCGAGGCGCCCGATCCGGTGCCGGGGGGCGAGGGACATCCGGCGTTCGACGGTGCGCGCGACGGGCCGCGGCTGGCGAAGGCGCTGCCGTTCGACTCGCTCGGGGTGCATGGCGATCGCGGGCAGATCGCGGTCGGCTCGGCGCTGGAGCTGGGTGGCTTCCCCGCGCTGCCGATCGCGGTCCAGGTCTCCGAGCCGGGGAAGGACGCGGCGTTCGTGGTCGCCTTCGTCGGGCTGCAGGGGCTCTCCGTCCGGCTGGCCGCTCGCGCCTCGCCCACCGCGGGAGAGCTGCAGCTGGTCGACCCCGAGAACCGGGTGGTGGCCAGCTCGTCGAAGGCCGCCGCGCTCGAGCCGCTGGCCCCGGCCCGGCAGGAGGTGGTGGCCAAAGGGCAGGGCAGCGGGCGGACCTCGGCGGGCGAGCGGGTCGCGGTCGCCACCGTGCCCGAGCGGCTGGGGCTGACCGCGGTGGTCTCGCTGCCCGAGGCGGTCGCCCTCGCTCCGGTGCGCGAGCTGCGCAAGACGGTGCTGCTGGGGATCGGGATCACCCTGGTGTTCCTGGTCAGCGTCGGGCTGTTCTTCACCCGGCGGCTCAACCGAAGGCTCCACCAGGTCAGCGGAGCGGCCGAGGCCTACGCCCGCGGCGAGCTGTCGACCCGGCTGCAGGTGGGCGGGCAGGACGAGCTGTCCGAGCTGGCCGACACCTTCAACCGGATGGGGGCGGAGCTCGAGGCGGCGCGCGGGCGGCTCTTGAAGTGGAACGACGAGCTGAAGCTCAAGGTCGACGAGGCGACGGCGGACTTGCGGGCCGCGCAGGGGCAGCTGGTCGAGGCGCAGAAGCTGGCGGCGATCGGCCAGCTGGGCGCCGGGGTGGCGCACGAGATCAACAACCCGCTGTGCGGGATCCTGGGAAACGCGCAGCTGATGATGCTCGACCGGGCCGAGACGGACGACGACTTCGACCTGCTGAAGAAGATCGAAGAGAGCGCCAAGCGGTGCCGCGACATCACCCAGAACCTGCTGCGGTTCTCGCAGAGCAGCGCGCGCGCCGATCGCCGCCAGCTCGATCTGAACGCGGTGGTGCGCAGCTCGCTCTCGTTCGAGCAGCCGCGGTTCGAGGAGACGAAGGTGACGGTGCGCTCGCAGCTGTCCGAGGCGCCGATGCAGGTGTGGGCCGACCCCGAGCTGATTTCCCAGGTGATCTCGCAGCTGGCCTCGAACGCCCGCACCGCGATGCTGAAGACCGAGGCGAAGCAGCTGGAGGTGATCACCCGGGTGCAGGGCGAAGAGGTGTGGCTGGAGGTGATCGACACCGGCAAGGGGATCCCGCCGGCGAACCTCGAGCGGGTGTTCGAGCCCTTCTTCACCACCAAGGACGTCTGGTCGAACATCGGCCTGGGGCTCTCGGTCGCCTACCGGATCGTCACCGAGCACGACGGGCGGATCGAGGTCGAGAGCGCGGTCGGGAAAGGCTCCCGGTTCACGGTGCGGCTGCCAAGGTACGACCCGAAGAAGCACCACTTGACGACGGCAGTCACCACGAAAGAGTTCTCTGCCGGCGGGCAGGGAGTAGGAATCACCCGGTGAGCGATCCGCAGCCCAGCGCCAGGCGCCGCAACCTCCCGTTCATCCTCGGGCTGGTGGCGATCGGCCTCTCGGTGCCGCTGGCCTGGTGGCTGTTCCTGGCCGACCGCGGGCCGGAGGTGGCTGCGGTGCCGGTCGCGGTCGCGGCGGTGCCCGACGCCGGTCCGAAGAAGGCTACGCGGTGGTGGTCGGCGGCGAGTACTGGGAAGTGAAGATGGAGCCCGGCACCGAGGTGGAGATTGGCGAGCTGTCGGAGTCGATCTCGAAGCTGCTGCTCGAGAGCGGCATGGCGCGCGCGACGGTGAAGGGCGGCGGGCGGCACACCTTCGAAGTCCGTGCCAACAAGAGCGACGCGGTCGCCCGCACCGACGGCGGCGTGTTCAGCATCGCCAGCAACGGCAACGGCACGGTCGCGGTCGGCACCCAGGAAGGCGCGGTGGAGTTTCTCGGCAAGGGGCGGGTGGTGATCGTTCGCGCCGGCCAGCAGTCGATCGTCCGGCCGGGCCAGGCGCCCACCGAGCCGGTGTCGATTCCGTCCAGCCTGCTGCTGAAGGTCGCCCTGCCGGGCCGGTCGGTGGTCAACCGCTCGAAGCTGGTGGTGGTGGGCACCGCCGAGCCCGGCGCGCGGATCGAGGTCGCCGGCAAGATGGTGAAGGCCGACGAGAAGGGGCGGTTCGAGACCACCCTGAAGCTCAAAGAAGGGAAGAACGGGATCGAGGTGAAGGGGTACTCGGTGGGGGCGCTCGAGGCGAGCTCCACCCATCAGATCGAGCTCGACACCACGGTGCGCAAGACCACGATCGACAAGAACCTGTGGGGCACCCAGAAGAAGTAGGCGGCTGCGGCTTCAGCCCGCGCGGGGACGCCGGGCCTCGAGGGCGGCCAACCGCTCGGGAGGCATCGCGGCGGTGCCGAGGTGGCGATCGGGCGCCACCTTC
>JAGSPQ010000008.1 GCA_018262385.1 Myxococcaceae bacterium
CCGACTGCGCTGCGCGGCAACCAGCGCGGCGCCTGTTCCAGTCGCGCGGGATCAACCACCGGCGGTCACAGGCCTTTGAGGCGCGCGAGCATCCCGGCGGAGTTGTAGAACGTGAACGACACCTGGGCGGCGACCAGGCGGGCGCCGTTGGTGAGGGTCGCCGGCTTGCCCGGCTCGAGCTTGACCGCGTCCAGCTTGCTGCCGTTGCGGCTGTTGGCGTCGCGCACCGTCCAGACTCCGTCCGGGCTGCGCATGAACACCAGGTGCACCTGGGAGAGGGTGCCGTCGTTGATGATCGCGTCGCACTCCGCGCCCCGCCCGAGCTTGAGCGGCGCGCCGTCCGGCCGGGGCTCGAGCGCCAGGGCCAGCGCTTCGCCCGCCTTGCTCGGGGTGGGGGTCGAAGCCGGGGCCAGCAGGTGGGTGGTGCTGGCGGGCGCCTTCCACGCCCCGGGCTCCCAGAGGACCCAGTCGTGCGGAAACGCGCGCGAAAACGTCTCTGCCTCGGCCGAGCCGAAGCGAAAAGCCAGGGATGAAAGCAGGTAGCTCTTCACGGTGCGGGGCGGACCTTCCGTTTGAGGGCCCAATATCTCTGTTGATACCTCAAGTTCAAAGGATCGAGGGTCAGCGCATCTTCATACTGTTCGAGCGCCTTCGGCACCTGATTGTTTGTCTCGTACGCGTTACCCCCGAGGAACTTGACGTGGGCCTTCGCCTCGGCCCCGGCGTGGGAGTTGAGGAAGGTGGCCCGGATCGCGTCGATCTCGGTCACGGTGATCCCGGCCGCGATGCAGCGGGCGACCCCCTTGTAGTTTCCCCGGTGGGCGTCGAAGGCCATCCGGATCTGGGCGGTGCCGAGGGTCTCGATTGCCGCCTGCACCTTGGCGAGGGCGGTCTCGAGCTGGGCCTTCTGCCCGGTCGACAGCCCCCGGGAGCGCAGCGCCTCGAGCTCGCGCCTGGCCTCCCGGCCCCGGGCGCGCACCTCCGACACCTCGGCGTCCGGGGCCAGCGCCAGCACCACGTAGTGATCGCCGTTGATCCGCTTGCGGAACTGCCCGAGGGTCGTCTCGGCGATCGGATCGTCGCGGTCGGACTTCGGAGGCAGGGCGGCCTTCGCCGCCGGCAGCCCCTGGACCACCCGCTCGAGCGCCTCTTTCTGGGCGGCGCTCAAGGTGGCGAACTGCACGCCGAACCCGGGCAGCATCCCCCACGCGGCCGCCTGGTCTCTGGTGACCTGGCGCACCACCTCGCCCACGCACTCCAGGTCGCCGGCGATCGGGAAGGTGACCTTCACCCGGGTGAACATCGCCGGCACCGCCCCCTCGGTGCAGAGGAAGCAGCCGCCCTTCGAGATGTCCTGGCACTTGAGCGCGCCCAGCGACTTGCCGTCGAAGGTGGCCACCCGGGCGTCGAAGGTGGCGGAGTGGCGCGCGTGCGCCGGCATCGGGGTCGCGTCGGCGGGGCGAGCGGGAGGCTTCGGCTCGATCTTCGCGGCGGGCTCGGGGGGCGGCGCCACCGGCGCGGGGGGAACCCAGGGGTTGGCGGCCGCCGCGCCCAGCGGGGGAGTGGGGACGTCGTTGCGCTCGGGGGCCGGCGGCTGGGGCGAGGCGACCGGAGGAGGCGGGGGGACGATCGGGGTGCTGGCGGGCGGGGACTCCCAGGCGCCGGGCGCTGCGGCGACCACGCCTCCCTGCAGCGGAGCGCCGTAGCTGACCGGTGGGGTGCCGCCGGCCGTCCAATCGGGCGCGACCGACCCCGGGGGAATGCCAGCGCCCGAGGGAGGGGGCGAGACTGCGCCCGGCGGAGTGCCGGTGCCGGGGGGACGGGGCGACGACACCGGCGGCGGAGGAATCGCCCCGCTGCCCATCGGTGCCCGCCCGCCGACCGCGACCGGGGGCACCGCGAACTCGAGGGCCGAGGCGAGCTCGTCGGCGGTCTGGAACCGATCCTCGGGCCGCTTGGCCAGCGAGCGCATGATCACCGCCGACAGCTCGAGCGGGATGTGGGGGTTCACCTGGTGGGGCGGGGTGGCGATCTTCGACTGGTGGGCGAGCAGCAGGCCGGTGAGGCCGCCTCCCGAGAACGGCAGCCGGCCGGTGGTGAGCTGGTAGGCGATCACCCCCAGCGCATAGAGATCGGCCCGGCCGTCGATCTTCTCGCCGGTGCACTGCTCGGGCGCCATGTACTCGGGGGTGCCGACGATCATCCCGGCGGCGGTCTGCTCGCTGGGCGCTTCGGTGGCGAACAGCTTGGCGATCCCGAAGTCGAGGATCTTGGCGAAGTTCTCGTTGCGGCCGCGCTTGATCAGAAAAATGTTCTCGGGCTTCAGATCGCGGTGCACCACCCCGTGGTGGTGGGCCGCCTCGAGCGCGTCGCAGACCTGGGTGAGGATCGGCACCACGATCTCGGGGGCGACGGGCCCGCGCGCCAGCATGTTCAGCGGCCGCCCCTCGAGCATCTCCATGATCAGGTAATACCGGTTGGGCGGGATGACGTTCATGTCGAAGATGTTGACGATGTTCTCGTGCCCGATCAGGTTGACCGCGCGCGCCTCGGCGTAGAAGCGGGACACCAGGCTGGCGTTGCTGGCGAGGTGATCGTGCAGGATCTTGATCGCCACCTTGCTGCCGATCACCGTCTGCTCGCCCTGGTAGACGGTGCCCATGCCGCCCTTGCCGATCATCTTCACGATCCGGAACGAGCCGATCGTCATCCCGATCAGCGGGTCGATCACCGCGGCGGCGTTCGGGTCGGGCGGCCCACCGGCGGCGTTGACCGGGGCTGCGGCCGCGCCCTCTTCCCACGGCATCATCTCGCGCGTGCCTGAGCTGGCTCGGATGATGGTCGAGCAGGTCACGTCCGAGGCGTGTTCCGCTCCGCAAATGGGGCAGGTCATCTGAGGCCGACGACCATAGGTCGTGGAAAAATTTCGGTCAGCAGCATACGACTGGAGTGAGACGTTGGCGGTGCAAACCCCTCAGTGCAGTCGCAGCCCTGCCTTGAAGTCCTTGACCGGGCGTGCATTGAGGATGTCGCCTTTCCGGGCCCACCCCTTTCGGGCGGTGCCGACCGCGTAGGGCAGGTGGTCGTGCAGCTCGGAGACCGAGTGGGCGTCGGTGCTCACCACCAGCTTCAGCTTCCGCTGCAGCGCGAGCCGCACGTGCTCGGCCGAGAGGTCGAGGCGCTCGGGGGAGCCGTTGACCTCGATGGTGATGCCGCGCTCGGCGGCCTTGTCGAGGATCTGCTCCATCCGCATCGGGGCGGGCTCGCGCTTGAGCAGCAGCCGGCCGGTCGGGTGGCCCCAGATCATGAAGAACGGGTTGTCGAAGGCCGCCAGCATCCGCTTCGTCATCTGCTCTTCGTTCTGCGAGTGCCGCTGGTGAATCGAGCAGATCACCACGTCGAGCTTCGAGAGGAAGGAGTCGGGGTAGTCGAGCCGGCCGTCTTCGAGGATGTCGCTCTCTACCCCCTTGAGCAGGGTGAAGCCCTTCAGCTTCTCGTTGACCGCGTCGATCTCGTCCCACTGGCGCTTCAGATCCTCTTCCTTCAGCCCGCCCGCGTAGCCGGCGGTCTGCGAGTGCTCGGTGACGGTGAGGTACTTGAGGCCCATCGCCTGGGCGGTGCGCGCCATCTCCTCGAGCGAGTTGCGGCCGTCGCTCCAGGTGGTGTGCGCGTGGACGTTGCCGACCACGTCCTGCTCGGTGATCAGGTCCTTCGGCAGCCGGTGCTCGAGCGCGGCCTCGATCTCTCCCCAGTCTTCGCGCAGCTCGGGCGGCACGGGATCCATGTCGAGCAGCGCGTAGATGTCGTCCTCGGTGGTGATCTTCAGCTTCTCCTCGCCGCGGTGAACGCCCCACTCGGAGATCTTCAGCCCGCGCTCGATCGCCAGCGAGCGCAGCCGGATGTGGTGCGCCTTCGAGCCGGTGAAGTGGTGGAGCGCGGTCGCGAAGTCCTCGTCGGGCAGCACCCGCAGGTCGACCTGCAGATCGCCGTCGGCGTCGTACAGCCGCACCGAGGCCTTGCTCTCGCCCTGGCCCAACACCTGCGCCACCTCGCTCATCGCGGTCAGCTGCTTGAAGATCGGCCCCGGGTCCGCGGCCGAGACGATCAGGTCGACGTCCGCCACCGTCTCGCGCATCCGGCGCACGCTGCCGCCCAGTGAGGCGCGCACGACTCCCGGCGCGGTCTTTATCTGCGCCAGCAGCTTCTGCGCCTTGGGCAGCACCTGCGAGAGGCGGCGGCGGGATCCGCTCGAGCTGCGGCGCGCGACCTCGATCGCCGCCAGCAGCTTCTCTTCGGTCTTCTGGCCGAAGCCCTTGAGCCCGCGGACCCGCTGCGCCTTACAGGCCGCCTCGAGCTGATCGATGCTGCCGACCTGCAGTTGCTCGTGGAGGATCTTCGCCTTCTTCGGCCCCAGCTCGGGCACCTGCAGCAGCTCGAGCATCGCGGGGGGAAACTCGGCCCGCAGCTCTTCGAGGGCGGCGATCTTCCCGGTGGTCACCAGCTCGGTGATCTTGGCGGCCATGCTCTCGCCGATGCCGGGCAGCTCGGTGAGCTTGCCCTTGCTCACCAGCTCTCCAATGTCGTCGGAGACGCCGGCGATCCGCTCGGCCGCGATCTCGTACGCCCGGGTCTTGAAGCTGTTCTCGCCCTTGATCTGCTTGAGCAGCCCCATGTCACGCAGAGCTTTCACCACCGCGGACTTGTCGTTGAGCACCATCGCGCCGGGGAGGATAACGTCCGGCGCACATGAAATTCACGGGATGCTTTGCCCTTCTTTTCCTTGCGATCGGCTGTGGAGGGGGTGGCGTCGAGCCTGCGCACCTGTCGTGGAGCGAGGACGCCCAGAGCCTCGAGAATCCTTTTCCCGACACCCGCCTGCTGACCGCGACCGGCGCGGCGCTGCGGGCGGACTTCTACCGGCCGTTCATGCTGCCCAGGGCGATCACCGGGAAGGCGAAGACGTTCTTCAACGGCTACGTCACCGCGGCCGCGACCGAGCTGGGCGGGTTCGGCAACTTCGCTCCGGTGCTGCTGCGCACCTCGGCGCCGGTGGACCCCGCCTCGCTTCCCGGCTCAGTGGCGCGGCTGCGCAAGACCGCGAGCGGGTACGAGGTGCTCGAGGCGAACGTGACGGTCGAGCACTCGACCGACGTGCTGAAGGGCACCAGCCGGACGCTGGTCTCGGCCGACGGGGGGACGCTCGACTTCCCCGAGTTCTTCCTCGCGCGGTTTGGGGTCCCGCTGCCCGAGGGCGAAGAAGGGCTGCTGGTGGTGAAGAAGGGGCTGAAGACGAAGAGCGGCGAGCTGTTCGGCCGGGGCTTCGAGTGGGACAAGGCCGCCGCCCGGCCGGATCTGCAAGCGGTCGCCGCCGCGCTCTCGATCGCCCCGAGCGAGGTGCTGCTCGCGCTGCCGCAGAAGGCCGCGGGGGTGACCGCTCCGATCAAGTCGCTGGCCGCCTGGGTCGACACCGCGCCGGGGCTGGCGGCGGTGACGATTCCGCCCAAGGGGATGGAAGTGGCGGGCAACGCGATGCGGCCGGTCGGGATCTGGAAGAGCACCGAGCCCGACTGGACGACGATCAAGTACTGGCTCGAGAAGGCCTCCTTCGGCCGGCCGGCGACCGACGTCGCCCAGGTGGTGCTGGGAGAGATCGCCGCCCGCGACCTGCGCGAGGCCGGGGTGTGGACGGCCGAGCGGATCGCGGATCCGACCCGAGCCCCGGTGGTGCCGCTGCGGTTCGTGCTCAGCATCCCGATCGGGACCCGGCCGGCCGGCGGCTGGCCGACGGTGATCAGCGCCCACGGCCTGGGCGGCCGCAACATCCCGGTCAACGGGGACGCCGACTCGTACTGCCTCGAGCACGCGCAGTTGCTGGCCACCAAGGGGCTGGCCTGCCTGGGCATCGACGCGCCGAGCCACGGGGTTCGCGGCAACCTGTTCGACTTCTTCGAGGTCGAGAACCTGCCGGCGATTCGCGACAAGTTTCGCGAGATGACCTTCGATCTGCTCCAGCTGTGCCGGGCGGCGCCGAGCATCGATCTCGACGGCGACGGCCAGGGCGATCTGGCGCCCGAGCTCGGCTTCCTCGGCAACTCGCTGGGCGGGATCATGGGGTCGGCGTTCGTGCCGATCGCCCCGCGGATCAAGTACGCGGTGCTCAACGTGCCGGGAGGCGGGCTGTCGAACATCCTGGTCAGCGACGACATCCGCGATCGGATCGGCCTGCTGATCATCTCGAAGACCGGTGGCTCGTTCGACACCCTCGAGTACTACTCGTCGTTCATGATCTTCCGCGCGGTGGCCCAGCCCTTCCTCGAGCCCGCCGACCCGATCAACTTCGCTTCTTCGCTGCCGGCCGAGCGGGCAGTGCTGGTCCAGGAAGGAGTGGGCGATTTGACGATCCCGAACTTCACCACCGAGAACCTGGCGGCGGCGATGAAGCTGCAGGTGCCGACGGCGGCGATCACCGGCACCGCGCCGCTCCAGGTGCTCTCGCGCGAAGATCCGGCCCAGTACCTGCCGCCGGACCAGGCGAAGATCTTCAACGGGCACAACGTGTTCGGTAACTTCGCGCCGGTGCGCAGCCAGGCGATGAAGTTCCTCGAGACGAAGGGCCGCGAGTACCAGGTGCCCTGATGGCGGTGAGACGAATCCCGCTGGGCCCCGCCAACCTGAAGGACGGCGAGATGCGCAGCTACAAGGTCGGCAAGCGCGACCTGCTGATCGCCCGGGTGAACGGCAGCTACAAGTCGCTGGACGACTGGTGCAACCACGCCGGCTGTCTGCTCTCGGGCGGGCGGCTGGAAGAGAACGTCGTGGTCTGCCCCTGCCACGAGATCGGCTTCGACCTCGACTCGGGGAAGAACGTGACCTCGCCGGGAGTGTGTGACGATCAGCCGGCGTTCAAGGCTCAGATCGAAGGGGGCCAACTGGTCGTCGTCGGTGACGTTCCCGAGCAGTGATTTCCCCCGCCCGCGCCCAGAAGCTGAAGCCGTTGCTCGACGCGTTCGCCGACGGGCGCCCGTGGGGTCATCGGATCGCCGCGGATCCGGTCGAGCTGGTGCACCGCTACTCGGGCGCGCGCGACGTCGAGGTCAGCGGGCTGCTCGCCGCCGCGCTGGCGTATGGGCGGGCCGATCTGTTCAAGCCGAAGGTCGACGGGCTGCTGAAGCAGATGGGCCGCTCGCCGGCGCAGTTCGTCGAGGCGCTCACCGTCGCCGGCGCGGCGAAGCTGCTCGAGGGGTTCGTCTACCGCTTCAACCTCGGCACCGATCTGGCGGTGCTGCTGATGGGAATGGGGGCGACCTTGCGCGCGCACGGCAGCCTCGAGGCGCTGCTGGTCGAGGGGCTGGCGCGCAGCGGCACCCTGCACGGCGCGCTGGCGCACTTCACCGGGGGGCTGCGCGAGGCCGCTCCGCTGGGGCCGCTGCGAAAGAAGCTCGGGCCCGACCGCGGCCTGCACCACCTGCTGCCCCATCCGCTCGGCGCCGGAGCGGCCAAGCGGCTCAACCTCTACCTGCGCTGGATGGTGCGCGGGCCCGACGAGGTGGACTTCGGGGTGTGGGGCCGGGTGCCGGCCGGGCGGCTGATCATCCCGCTCGACACCCACGTGCAGCGGATCTCGAAGCTGCTCGGGCTGACGAAGCGAAACGATCTGTCGTGGCGGACGGCCGAAGACGTGACCGCCTCGCTGCGGCTGCTCGACCCGGACGATCCGGTTCGCTACGACTTCGCGCTGTGCCACTACGGGATGAGCGGGGCGTGTCCGGCTCGCCCGGTGCGGGTCAACTGCCTCGACTGCTCGCTCAAGGGCGAGTGCCGGGTGGGAAAGCGGCTGTAAGTTCAGTGAACGCCCTGCCGCTTCAGACAGCGGCCGTTCTCGCAGAATGCGGTCCCGGCCTCGTTCGGGCAGTCGAGCCGGGGACACGAGGCGGCCGGCTTCGCCTCGCAGTACCCCCTCAGCGCCGCGACCGAGCCGACGGTGCCGATCGAAGACTCGCACTGGTCGCAGCAGTCGCGGCCCAGGGTGGTGAGGGTGCAGTCCTGGTGGAAGGTGCACTGCTGCTCGAGCTTCGGCGCGCCCGCCTTGCAGCCGGCCAGCCCGAGCAGGAAGCCGAGCAGCACCGCGCGCGTCATTCGTGCACCCGGAAGATGTGCTTGAGCCGGGCGAGGATGTCGTTCGCTTTCACTCCGGGTGCGAGCGCCGCCAGGTTCACCTTGTCCTGCAGCTCGATCTTCCGCGACGCCAGCACCTCGGCGAGCTTCTGGGCCAGCCCTTCGTGCTCGGCGAAGTGGCGGCCAAACGCCTCGCGATCCAGCTCGAGCAGCACCGAGTCCTCGTGGGCGGTGACGGTCGCGCTGCGCGGCTCGCCGGTGAGCAGCGACATCTCGCCGAAGTACTGGCCTCGCCCCAGGCGGGCGACCTCGGTGCGCGCCTTGCCCGCCATCACCGCCAGCGACCCGCGGGTGACGACGAAGAAGGTGTGGCCCTCTTCCCCCTCGTTGATCACGTGTTCTCCCCGGCCGAAGTGACGTTCGCGGGCATGGGTGGCGATCTCCATCCGCTCGGCCTCGGTGAAGGGCGCGAACAGATCGAGCTCCTGCAGCAGCGCCTGGTGCACGTGGGCGCGCTGGGGCTCGTTGCGCACGGTGATGATCCGCTGGGGGAAGGGGATCTCGATCCCCGCGCGGCCGAAGCGGTACCACAGCCGGGTGTAGATCTCGCCCTGCGAGCCGAGCACATCCGCGTAGCTGCGCAGGTAGTAGCGGATCAGGTACTGCACCGACGACTCGGCGAAGTCCTGGGTGTGGACCTGGGGCGGCGGGTCGGCCAGCACCTGGGGAATCGCCTTGAGCGCCTCGAGCACCTCTTGCTTCACCTGGTTGGGCGGGGCCGAGTAGGTGACGCCGAAGACCAGATCGATCGCGACCGCGTTGCCGCCCCGGCTGAAGTTCTTGACCGCTTCCTTCGCGATCATGCTGTTGGGGAGAGTGATCTGCTCTTTGCGGAAGGTCTCGATGCGGGTCGCCCGCCAGGCGATCTCGACCACCTGGCCGCTGTGCTGGCCGACGGTGATGAAGTCGCCTACGTCGAAGGGCTTCTCGAGCTGCACCGCCAGCCCGGCGAAGAGGTTGCCCAGCGTGTCCTGCAGCGCGAGGCCCAGCACGAGCGAGACCACCGCCGAGGTGCCGAGCAGGGTGGTGACGTCGATCGCCAGCTGCGTCTTCAGGATCGGGATGGTGACCGCGATGTAGAGGACGAAGTCGGTGAGGTCGCGGACGATCTTGCTGGTCGGCGCCCGCCGCATCTGACGGAACACCCACAGCCCGACCGAGACCAGGGTGCGCACGCTGCCGAACGCGAACGCCAGCATCCACCCCACCCGCAGCGCGGTGCCGACGTTCTTCGGCAGGTGCTCCTCGACCCCCGCCCCCAGCAGCCGCAGCGCGAGGAAGAAGGTGAAGAGGTAGATGCTGCCGCGCAGGTCCTTCTTCAGCTGCTCGTCCCGGGTGAAGGCGCGCGCGCCGACGACGAACGCCCACGCCACCGCGCCGAGCCCGAGCAGGAAGTAGCCTTGGAAGAAGTTCATCGGGTAGGCGGCGCTGAGTTATACGCCGGCTATGCCGCTGGCCGAAGTGCAGCATCAACCGCGTGCAGTCGAGGCGCTGAAGTCGGCGCTGAAGTCGGGCTCGGTTCACCACGCCTGGCTGCTGCACGGCCCCGAAGGGGTGGGCAAAGAGCTCGCCGCGGTGTGCTTCGCCCAGGCGCTGACCTGCCCCGAGAAGCCGATGGAGGGCTGCGGGGTCTGCAGCAGCTGCAAGCGGGTGAAGGGCCGCAACCACCCCGACGTGACGTGGGTGATGCCGGAAGACGAGCAGGTGCAGCGCGGGCTGGCGGGCCGCAGCGACTTCGATCACACCCCCTCGCGCGACATCCGGATCGAGCAGGTGCGCGCGCTGGGAGAGCGGCTGTCGTTCCGGCCGCTCGAGGCGAAGCACAAGGTCGCGCTGCTGGTGAATGCGCACGCGATGAACGCCTCGGCGCAGAACGCGCTGCTCAAGACGCTCGAGGAGCCGCCGCGGGACACGATCCTCGTGCTGGTCACCTCGGCGCTCGACAAGCTGCTGCCCACCATTCGCAGCCGCTGCACCAAGGCCCAGTTCGGCCCGCTGCCGGTGGAGTTCCTCGCCGCGCAGCTGAAGGCGGTCCTTCGACGTGGCTCAGGACAGGCTGCGAAGAAGCTGACGGACGAAGAGGCGAGCCAGGCGGCCGCGATGGCGGGCGGAAGCCTCCAGCGCGCGATGGAGCTCGACCCGGCGGCGATCGAGGTGCGGCGCGAGGTGATCGAGCGGTTCGAGGCGCTGGTGCCCGACGACGCCCGGGGGTGGCTCGCGTTCGCCGAGGCGTTTGGCGACGCGCGCGCGAACGCCGAGGTGGCCCTCGAGGTGCTCGGGGTCTGGTTTCGCGACGTGGCGGTCGCCCAGGTGGGGCAGGGCGGGCTGATCAACTCCGATCTCGCTCCCCTCGCCGGCGTGGCCGCGGCGCGGGTGTCGGCCGCCTCGCTGCACCGAAGGGCGACGCTGCTCGACGAGGCGCGCAACGCGATCACCCAGCGCAACGGCGCGGTGCGGCTGCAGCTCGAGCGGATGCTGATCGAGATGATGACCACCGCTTGACCGGTGGGCGCGACATCTCTGTAGGAAACAGCCCGGCGGCGTGGTCAAAACCCACGCCGTGAGTGACGAGCTGGAAGACGCGCTGCAGGACATCGAGGCGGGCGGAGGCTCGCCCGTCTACCTGCTCTGGGGTGAGGAGTTCCTCGTCCGCAAGGCCGCCGAGGCGCTGATCGACAAGCTGGTTCCCGGCGCGTCCGCCGGCCTGAACCTGGTCACGATGGACGGGGCCTCGCCGCGCGAGGTCGCCAACGAGCTGGCGACGATGGCGATGTTCCCGGGCGCCAAGGTGGTGTTCCTGCGCGATCCGGAGTTCCTCGCTCCGAAGAAGGGGCGGGTCGACGCGCTCGGCAAGGCGCGCGAAGCGTGGAAGGCCAACCGCCGCAAGGAGGCCGCCCGCCGGGTGCTGGCGCTGGCCGCCCGGGCAGGGTGGGGCGCGGCCGATCTCGATCCGTCGGGCAGCGGGACCCCGAAGGTCGAAGACTGGGAACGCGAGCTGGGCGTGCAGCTGGCCGACGTCGACGTCCAGTTCCTCAAGGACGTGGCCGGGTTCTGCGTCGAGGAAGGGATCACCGCGCCGGCCAACGACGACAGCGCGCTCACCGATCTGCTGGTGAAGGGCGCGCCGAAGGGCCACGCGCTGGTGATCGCCGCCACCGACATCGAGGCGAAGAGCCCGTTCATCAAGCTGGTGAAGGACAAGGGCACCCTGATCGAGCGGAAGGTCGCCGCCCGGCTGAAGGATCTCAACGTCGGCGAGTTCGTGGTCGAGACCCTCAAGCCGTACGGGAAGAAGCTGGCCGGGCCCGCGCTCGAGAAGCTCAAAGATCGGGTGGGCGGCAACATGCGCCTGCTGCAGTCCGAGCTGGTGAAGCTGGCGCTCTACACCGAAGGCGCCGAGATCAAGCTGCGCGACGTCGAGCTGCTCGTCGGCCACGCCCGCGAGGAGGAGTTCCTCGAGATGTCGGACGCGCTGCAGAAGCGCAACTTCGACGGCGCCCGCCGGTACGTCGGGGAGGCCCTCGCGCAAGGGGCCGCCGCCCTTCAGCTGCTGGGAGCGATCACCTCGGTGGTTCGAACCCTGCTCACCAACTTCGAGCGAATGGTGCAGCTGTCAGGCGGCAAGCCGCCGAAGAACTACAACGACTTTCAGGCCCGGGTATTTCCGCAGATCGAGGCCGAGGCGAAGGCCGCCAAGACCCGGGTGCCGCACCCCTACGCCGCGTTCATGGGGATGCAGGCCGCCGCCGGCTACGGCAGAAAAGAGCTGCTGCGCGGCATGGTCAGCTGCGCGGAAGCGGATCTGGCGCTCAAGCTCGGTGGCGGCGAGCTGATCCTCGAGCGCCTGCTGTGGACTTTGTGCGGCAAGGCCCCCGCGTGGGAGTCAGGCTTCGCCACCATTCGCCGTGAGCAGGAGCGTTAACCATGAGCCTTCGCACCCTCGTCACCTGTGCGCTTCCCTACGCCAACGGCCCGATTCACCTCGGCCACATGGTCGAGCACATCCAGACGGACATCTGGGTGCGCTTTCTGCGCTCGTGCGGAGAGGAGGTGCTGTTCCTCTGCGCCGACGACACCCACGGCACGCCGATCGAGCTCAACGCGGCGAAGATGGGGATGAAGCCGGAAGACTTCGTCGCCCGCTTCCACGTCGAGCACCAGCAGGACTTCGCCGACTTCGACGTGAAGTTCGACTACTACCACTCGACCAACTCGCTCGAGAACAAGCACTACGCCGAGCTGATCTACGGCCGGCTGAAGGACGCGGGGATGATCGCCCGCCGCGACGTCGAGCAGGCCTACGACCAGAAGGCCGATCGCTTCCTCCCCGACCGGTTCATCCGCGGCACCTGCCCCAACTGTCAGAGCCCCGATCAGTACGGCGACGCCTGCGAGAAGTGCGGCGCCAACTACGGGCCGAAGGAGCTGATCGACCCGAAGTCGGCGATCAGCGGCGAGAGCCCGGTGTGGAAGAACTCGCTCCACCTGTTCTTCCAGCTGCCGAAGATGGGCGAGTACCTCAAGGAGCTGATCGCCAACCCGCAGTTCATGAACACCGGGCTGGCCGCGCAGCTGCAGCAGTTCTTCGCCAAGGGCCTCGCCGACTGGGACATCAGCCGCGACGGGCCGTACTTCGGCTTTCCGATTCCCGGCGAGACGAACAAGTTCTTCTACGTCTGGCTCGACGCGCCGATTGGCTACATCTCGGCGACCGAGAAGTGGGCGAAGGAGACCGGCAAGGCGAAGGACGCGCTGGCCTACTGGGCCGAAGACAGCGGCGCCCGCATCGTCCACGTGATCGGCAAGGACATCGTCTACTTCCACTGCCTGTTCTGGCCGGCGGTGCTGAAGGTCGCGAAGCTGCATCGCCCGGATTACGTGCACATCCACGGTCACCTCACGGTGAACGGCGAGAAGATGAGCAAGACCCGGGGCACCTTCATCAACGCCCGGCCGTACCTCGACGTGCTCGACCCCAGCTACCTGCG
>JAGSPQ010000327.1 GCA_018262385.1 Myxococcaceae bacterium
GTCAGCGCCCCCGACGGATCGAGCCCCACCGGCTCGCGGTACCGCAGGTCGATCACCGCCTCGGTCAGCTTCGGCAATCCGAACACCGCGGCGGCGTTCTTCGCGTTCTGCACCCGCACCGACTTCCAGCCGGCCCCGGCGATCAGCGGCGACCACGCGTCCGCCAGCTCGTCGCTGGCCGGAGCGAGCGTCACCTGCTCGAGGAAGCGCGCCGACGGATGCTCGAGCAGCTCGCGCAGGCCCTCGGTGGTGTCGACCTGCGCGGCGGCCAGGAAGCCCCGGCGCCAGACGAGGCAGTCGAGGGACTTCGACAGCGCCGGCCCGAGCAGCCACTGCTGGTTCGCCTCGAAGAACGCCCGCTCGGCCTTCGCCAGCCCGGCGGTAGGAGACCCTTCGCGCGCGACCATCAGCCCGACCCACTCGCCCCGCGGATCGCCCTCGGCCTGGAGCCAGTCGCCGTAGATGCTCCAGGCGTTCACCTCCTCGGGCTTGGCGAGGATGGCCGCCTCGAGCCTGGCGTTCTGAGCGGTCACGACCTGACTGACACCCGGCCGCTCTTCCGAGGGCAATTTCGCAGGGTGAACGCGAACGCCAGCGCCAGCAGCGACATCAGCCCATCTGAAGACGAGGCGCCGCAGCCACAGCCCGGCTTCTTCGGCGTCGGCCCCACTCCGCCGTCGCTCGTCCCACCGTCGCTCGCGCCACCGTCGTTCCGGCCCGCGTCAGGCGCGCGCCGAAGCCGATCATCGGAGCGTTGAACTTCCACGCCCCGCTCTGCTCGTCGAACGTCTCGGGGATCACCTGCGCGTTGGCAGCGGACTGCGAGGTGATCCACGTCAGCAGCGCGTCCGCGCGGGCGGGGTTGCCGTTGCGCCGCAGCGCGATCGCGCCGCGCAGATCGGTGAACACCCACTCGGCGCTGTCGTACTCGCTGCCCCACGGCGACAGGTCGGTCTTGCCCGAGTGATCGCTGCGATCGTCGTTGCGCGACCAGCCGGGGCCGGCCGTGGCGCGCAGCTTCTGGTCGAAGGCGGCCAGAGTGGCGCGCGCGATCCGCCCGTCGGGAGCGAACAACCCCATCGCGATCGCGTCGAGCGCCGCCGCGTCGAGGTAGCCCGCGCCGCTCTCGAGCTCTTCCAGGTTCGAGGCCACCACCCCGGTCGCGTCGACCAGCCGGGTGGCGATCGCCTTGCGCAGCGCGTTCCCCGCCGCGCGGTACTGAGTCGCGCGGGTCGCGTCGCCCTTCCGCTCGGCGAGCACCGCGGCGTCGCACAGCCCGCGCACGGCGGTGATGTTGGTGTACGCCCAGCTGCGCTCGCGCCCGAGCCAGTGGGTCTCCCAGATCGACGAGTCCTTCCGCACCAGGCCGGTGACGGGGTCGATCAGCGCCACCAGCGCGTCGGCGATGCGGGTAGAGATCACCGTCCACTTCGCGTCGGTCAGCGAGAAGTCTCCAGTGCGGCGCTCGTGCTCGCGCAGCGCCCAGAGCACCAGGCCGAACCCATCGAGCTCCAGGTTGGGGCCGAAGGCGTTGAAGTCGGTCTCCTCGACGCCGAAGCCGGTGTAGCGGGTGAGGCTCACCACGTAGGGTGGAAACGCGTAGGGCTTCAGCTCGTTCCACTGCCCAAAGCGCCCGCTTTCGGCGTCGAGGATGAACCGCAGCGCCTCGCGCGCCTCCGCCGTCAGCCCGAGCCGGGAGAGCGCCGCCGCCGAGTAGGCCCCGTCGCGCACCCACGCGTAGGTCCACTCGCCCGGAGGAAGGCTGGCGAGCACCGCTCCGGCGCCGCGGTGGGAGATCGTCCCCGGCAGCGTCACCGTCCCACCGTCGGGCGAACGAAAGCGCGTCTTGCGCGGCTGCCCGTCGCTGGCGAGCCACTCGCGAAGGAAAGCCTCGCGCTCGCGCACCTGGGCCATCGCCAGCATCACCGCCGACTGACGAAAGACCGCCTCTTCATCGGCCGACAGCCCGGCCGGCACGGTGAGCGACTGCTGGAACTGGCTCCACCCCGCGCGCTCGTCGTCGACCAGCTGCTTCGGAGTGCGGCCCGCGACGTACGCATCGAGCCAGGCCTGGACCTGCGGCCCGCCGAACGGGTCTGCGTGGTGCGCGACCGTCAGCGCGGCCCACGCCTCAGCGCCGGCCGCGATCGTCCCGAGGTCGAACTGGAAGGCGCTCGCCCAGTCGTCGGCGACGCCCAGGTCGCCAGTCGAGTCGGGGAAGTCGGTGGCGCCTCCGCCCTGCACCAGCTGAAAGCCGTTCTGCCCCGCGGGCGAGGCGCCATTCCACGCCACCGCGTGCGCGACCGGCCCGAGCGGGCGGCTGACCACCACTCCGGCGAAGGCCCGCTCGAGGATGTCGCGCCCCGGCCCGACCACGACCGTCTCGCCGTTGGCAGCGAGCTTGGTCATCGGCCCCGGGCGCCCATAGCCGAGGCGAAAGTTGTGGAGCGAGAACGCGCTCACCCCGGTCACCGCGGCCGCGCCCGGATTCTTCACCCGCAGCGCGAGCACGAACCCGGCGTGCGGCAGCGTGCGCGGGGCGAACACCCAGGTGGTCACCTCCAGCCCGGAGACCTGCTGCTTCCAGGTCACCATCCCCGAGCCGCCCCTGGGCGCGCCCGCCGTCTCGTAGCCGGACGCGGGCACGTCGGCGGGCACCGTCGAGAGCCACCGCTGCTGCCCGGCCACCCGAAGGCCGAGGTAGGCGTCGAAGAGCAGGTCGCGGGTCTTCACCACCTGCGGCTGGTTGCCGACGAACAGGTCATTGCCCTGCGCGTCGAGCTCGTGCTCCTCGGTCGCCGGCAGCCGCTCGCGAAAGTGCACCACCTTCGCGCTCGACACGTCGGCCATCACCGCGCCGTGCCCGTTCGAGGAAGGAAGGGTGACGAAGGTCCGCTGAACCTGGGCTTCGGCGTTGAGGGCCAGCAACAGCAGCAGAGAGGCGCGCATGGCGCGCACTTAACCTCAGAGCGTGCGCGTCCGTCGCGCAACCGCCGCGGCTATGCTGGGGCGATGTGGCGGTTGCACTGCTCGCTCTTCCTCGTGGCCTGCGCCTCCTGCTCCACGCGCCCTCCACCTCCACCCGTGCCGGTGGCGCCCGCCGGGCGGTGGGTCGACGGCGACGTGCACGTCCACTCGACCGGAGGCAGCAACGACACCGACTCGAGCTCGTTCCCCGCGGACCTCGCCGCGGTGGCGCGCACCCGCGGCCTCGACTTCCTCATCCTCACCGACCACTCGAACGCGACCGGCGGGCTCGGGTTCGGCGACGACGTCGAGAACCACCCGAACGTCGGCCCCGAGTTCCCCTATCGGGACACCGTCGCCGCGCTCAGCGTCCCCGGCGAGTTCGTGATGCTCGACGGCAACGAGATCAGCCCGATCGAGAGCCTCACCACCATCGGCCGTCCCCGCGGCCACGTCGGCTGCCTGCCGAAGCCGGGCGATCCCTTCAGAGACGCGGGCACCTCGTTCGCCTTCATCGATCGGCCGCCGGGGGCCATCCCCGGGGGAGACGGCGTCAAGTCGTGCCACTCGATCGGCGGGTTCGCGGTGATCAACCACCCGTTCACCTTCGCGACCTGGACGGCCTACGACTGGACCAGCTTCGAGTACGACGCGATCGAGGTGTGGAACGGCGGGCTCGAGTTCGACGCCTGGGACCTCAAGGGCATGCAGGCGTGGTGGTGTGATCGCGCGCTCGGCCGCACCGTCGCCCCCATCGGCGCGAGCGACTGCCACCGCGCGCACCTCGACCCGCCCGGCACGCTCACCGACCCGGCCCTCGGCGTCGCGCGCACCCTGGTCTTCGTCCCCGAGCTCTCGGCCGAAGGAGTCACCGCGGGCATTGCGGCTGGCCGCACCGTGGCCCACGACTGGGTCGGGCGCCTCGAGGTGTGGGCCGGGCTGGAGGGCACCACCCGCGCCTACCTCCCGGGCGACCGGGTGAAGGCCCCGGCGGGCGCGACGCTGCGCTTCCACCTGCGCGGCCACGCCGACCGCGCGGCGCAGGTCCAGGTCCTCTCGGTCGGCGCGGGGGAGTGCGTGGACCACCGCACCGACGCCACCCTTGGCGAGCCGGAGGTGAAGCCGAGGCGCGACGCCTACGCGCTGATCGAGCAGGGCGACTTCGAGCTCACCCTCGACGTCGCGGTCGAACCGGGGCGCGACTACGCAGTGCGCCTGTGGCACCCGCTCGACGACGACAAGTTCCAGCGCGGGCTGGCGTTGTCCAACGCGCTGCGCGTCGAGTGAGGCCGCTCGCGCGAGTTGCGTGCCGTTTCCGCAAACCGGGTTGACACCCCGCCTCGACTTTTCCGCGCTTCACAGAAGACGCGACCCGCTCACATCGGAGCGCCCGCGCTCCACTCGCGCGTCACCCGCGCGCGACAGGCTGAGTGATCTCGGGCGGGCGCACGCGTGAGGTTGGGGGTCGAGGCGCCGAGCCACTGTCAACCCGGCTTGCTCGCACCTGGGCCCACAGCAACGGGAAAACGCACGGCGCGGAGAACTGCTCCAAAGGAATCGCACCGGAGTCACCCCGTGAACGTCACCGCCGCCCAGTTTCGCACCAGCAGCTTCTCCTCCTCTCAACCCACGCTGCGCTGGGGCGCGCGCGGGCCCGCCGTCGCCGACCTGCAGCGCCGGCTTCAGGCGGCCGGCTTCGATCCAGGCGCCGCGGACGGTGCGTTCGGGCCCCGCACCCAGGCGGCGGTGCGCGCGTTCCAGTCGGCGCGCGGCCTGGCGGCGGACGGCATCGTCGGCCCGCAGACCTGGGGAGCGCTGAACGGCGCCGGAGCCGCTGCGCCCGCGCCGGCCCCTTCGGGCGGCGAGCCGGTGCTCCGGCAGGGAGCGCGGGGCGAGCCGACCTCGCGGCTGCAGCAGCGGCTGGCGCAGCTCGGCTTCAACCCCGGCCCGGTGGACGGTGACTTCGGACCGCGGACTGCGTCGGCGGTGCGTTCCTTCCAGGCGTCGCGCGGCCTCGCGATCGACGGCGTCGTCGGCCCGCAGACCTGGGGCGCGCTGCGCTCGGGCGACGTCTTCACCCCGCCGCCCTCTGCGTCCGGTGGCGTCACCCGGCCGATCGGAGCGCCGCTCACCCCGGTGTCCGAGTACGCGCTTCGAGACGCGGAGGGCGCGCCGGCGGCCAACGGCGTCAAGTACCACGCGGGCAAAGACTGGTTCGCGCCCGGGGGCTCCCCGGTGAGCTCGCCGGTGAACGGCACGGTGGTCGAGGTGCGGGCCTCGAAGGGAAACTCGGGCCAGGTCTTCGGAGGGACGGTGAAGATCCAGGGCGCCGACGGTCGGGTCTGGGTGTTCCGCCACGTGGATCCGGCGGGGGTGTCGGTGGGCCAGGCAGTCGGCGCGGGGCAGACGGTCGCGACGGTGACCCAGTGGCGCAGCGGCCCCTCGCACACCCACATCGAGCTGTGGCGGACCTTCGCCGGCGGCTACCGCTTCGAGAACATGATCGACCCGATGGACGAGCTGCGGCGGTTCCTCTAGCAGGCTGCTGAAAAACGAGCCCTGCGCGTTCAGAGCTGTCGCTACGCGCGGGCTTCGTCAACGAGAGGCTTTGTTCTCTGCTCTCGGTCAGGCCGGGAGCAGCTTCGCGAGCCTGGTGAGGTTGTAGGCCGCTGCGGTGATGTACGCCCACAGCCCGGTCCGCGCTCTCCCTCGGTACCGCGTCTTCCGAAAACTCCCGACCGTCTTCCACCACCCGAAGATCTCTTCGACTCGTTTCCTGACCCGTTGGCTGACGAGGTAGCCGGCGTGGCGCTTTGTTCGCTGGTCCATCCAGGAGCGCCGTCGCGTGTCGCGCGTCGATGCGATGTGCGTTGTGATTCCGAGCTCGCGGATTGCTGTGACGAAACGGCGGACGTCGTAGCCAGCGTCCGCCCCCAACGTTCGAGGATTCACGCCCGCCGCACGCTGAC
>JAGSPQ010000328.1 GCA_018262385.1 Myxococcaceae bacterium
CCGCCCCGTCGGCAATCGGCGCCTGGCCCAGGGTGGGGCCGACGGTGGCGCAGGCCGACGCGAACAGGGCGCACAGAATGAGGAATGAGCGACTCACGGGTGGGCAGCTCCTTGAAGGCGGCGGGGCGGCGCAGCTTACGGCGCGAGCAGCGGGGTTGTCGTTCGGAGGCGGGATCATGTCCACGCCGAACGTCTGTCCGGGCCCCGGTCATCCTGACGGGAATGATCCGGGGGCTGAGGGGTTGGCAGTCGATGCCTCTCGCGCTCAGGGCGTTTTCCGCCGTTGCCGTGCTGGCGCTCGCCGGCTGCGGTGGGGCCCCGCTCCCCGCGTGTCCCGACGCCGGCACCGCGCTGACCTACCAGAACTTCGGAATCGGCTTCATGGCCGGGTACTGCATCGAATGTCACGGCAGCGGCCGCACCGAGAAGGGGCTGATCCTCACCACCCCCGGCGCGGTGCGTGGCCACGCCGAGGCGGTGAATGCCGAATCGGGAACCGGGAGCGCGATGCCGCCCCGGGGAAGCCCGCTGCCTTCGGCCGCCGAGCGCGCCCAGCTGGTCGAGTGGCTGAGCTGCGGCGCTCCTTAGCTCAAGGAACGAAGCCGGACGGCACCCCGACGGTGAAGCTGAAGGTCGGGGTCGGCTGGTTGGAGACTCCCGACGGGCGGACCATCAGCTCGATCCGCTTCACCTTCTTCAGGTCGGCGCCCGAGCCGTTGCCCTGGACCCACTGGTTGCCGGCGGCGAGCGGAATCGTCTCGTCGAGGCTGCCGCTGGCGGCGGTGATCAGGTAGCCGGCGGGCGAGACGCCGCCGTCGGGCCCGGCGTGGACGTAGCGGCTGAAGCTGCCGTTCTCGGCGCAGACGAACACCACCGGCATGCTCGACGCGGTCCAGGGCGGAGTCATCGGGCTGCCCATCGTCCAGCTGAGCGCGATCCGCAGCTTGAGGCCGGGCTTGGAGAGGTCCCAGGTGCTGGCGCCGGGCGCCTCGAAGTAGAGCAGGTGATCCGAGCCGCCCGAGCCGGACCAGGTCGGCACCGACCAGGACTCGTTCATCGCCAGCGGCTCGTCCTTGTGGCAGCTGGCCGAGAGCTCGGAGAAGGGGATCGACCGCTTCATGTCCCGCGCGCCGCCCACCGAGCCGGGGCCGACCCGCAGCGAAACCGGGCCGCCGCAGTCCGGCGGCTCGTCGGTGTTGCCGTCGCAGTCGTTGTCCAACGTGTCGCAGACGTCGGCTTTCGGAGTGCTCTTGCTCTGGCAGACCTTCGCCCCGCCGACGCAGTTGATCATCCCGCTGAAGCACTCGCCCTTGCCCGCATCGGCGCAGTCGCCGCCGACGTCGATCGCGCCCTCGTCCTTCATGGTGTTGCAGTTGTCGTCGACGTTGTTGCAGAGCTCCTGCGCGCCGGGGTGGACGGTGAACGCCGCCGGATCGCAGTCGCTGTTGCTCTCGACCCACCCCTTGGGCGCCGCGCAGGCCAGCAGCGTCATCGACGGATCTCCGTAGCCGTCGCCGTCCTCGTCGCGGAAGTAGGTCTTCAGCGGCATCAGCCCTTCGTCGATCGCGCCGTCGCAGTTGTTGTCGAGGCCGTCGCACTTCTCGGCCCCCTTCGGGTTCGCCTCGGCGCTGCTGTCGTCACAGTCGGTGTCGTCGGCGACGAACGGCTGCACCACCGGCTTGCTGCACAGCAGCCGCGCCGCCTTCGGGTTGCCATAGCCGTCGCCGTCGAGATCCTCGAAGTACGTCTTCGGCGTCCCGCCGCCGGCGCAGACCCCTCCGTCGAGCACCAGGGTAGGGCAGGCGGGGGTGCCGAACGGCTTGCAGCACAGCCCGTCGTCGCAGACGTGCCCGCTGGGGCAGCTGCCGGTGTTGCACGAGTAGGGGCCGACGAACGGCCAGGCCTGGTAGCAGCCGACCGCGGTCGCGGCGGTGAGGAAGAAGCACAACGCCCGGGCGCGCGGGCTCACGGCGAGCCTCCGGCGCGGCCCTTCACCAGGTCGAACGCGAACACCCCGGCGCCCGCGCCCGCCAGCACCAGCCCGGTGCCGAGCAGGATGTTGCCGGTGGTGGCGTAGGCCTGCGCCTGGCGGTGCCGCTCGGTGGCGGTGTCGAAGCTGGAGCAGCTGCGGCTGCCGGGGCTGCACGGGTTCTGCCCCACCCCGGTCTGCCGCGAGAGGCTGCCGGCGACCAGGCTGCCGGCGATCGCCAGCGCGCCCGCCGTCCACAGCCCGAAGCTGACCGCGCGCACCACCGGGTTTCCTTCCGCCGTCGCGGCCACCACCGTCGGCGGGCGGGTGACGTCGAAGTGGGTCCGGCTGCCCTCGGGAACTTCGACCCGCTGGAGCACCGCGTTGCCGTCGGCGTAGACCACGTCGAGCTGGTGACTGCCGGCGGGGACGCTGAGCATCTCTTTGCTCTTGAGCTTCATCGGGCGGCCGTCGAGCTTCACCACCGCGCCTGCTTGCGCGTCGACCTGCAGCGCGCCCCAGCCCCGCTTGGCCCAGGCCGGCAGCACCGCATCGAGCGCGGGCTTGAGGCCGTTCTCCGGCGCCTCCATCTCGGCGTCGCCCAGCTCGAGGCCCAGCCGCTCGCCCTCCAGCCAGAAGGAGACGTCGAACGCGACCCCGCCCTTCGACGAGCGCAGCGACAGCAGCACCACCGCCGGCGTCCCGGCGCCCAGCACCACCGCCCGCTGGCAGTCGACGTCGGCGCAGCTGCGGCGCGGCCCGGCCTTGTACGCCGGCCCTTCGCCCACCGGCAGGCCGGACAATTTCTTCAGCAACCCCTCGGCGCTGCGCTGGACCTTGCGGGTGACCGCGTCGGGCACGCCCGGCGCCTCGAGCACCTGGGCGACGAGCACCGCGCGCTGGTCTTCCGCCAGCGCCCCGGGCGCCAGCAGTGCGACCAGCAGCCAGAGGCACCGTCTCCACACGAGGGTGCTTGTTACCATAGCGAGGCGCCCGAAAAGGAAAGCGGGAGCGCCCTTCACTGGCACGCTCCCGCTTCGAGACTTCAATAGCCTGGCCTGGAGTTTACGGGCAGCCGTCGAAGCCGGTCGCCGGCGCGACTTCCGCCGTGGTGGCGTCAATCGACCACAGGTACTGCACCAGGTCCGCCCGCTTCATCGCCGCGACCGTCGGAGCGTCGGTGAGGAAGTTGGCGTTCGCCGCCTGGGTGTGGCCGATCCACTTGGCGTCGGTGAACAGGTCGGTGAGCGAAGCCGCCTGGCCGTGGTGGAGCAGCGGCGCGGCGACCTGCATCCCGTAGAGCGAGGGGATGTTGTAGCCGCCGCGGCCCTGCGCGCGGGTGGCGGCCGGGAGCTTCACCTCCAGCAGGTTGGTGGTGGTCACGTCACCGGGGATGCCGAAGGTGCCGATGTTGCGCACCACGCAGGCGACCTGGGGCGGAGGGATCGCCGCGGTGTTGAAGGGAGTGACCTCCGCCGCCACCGGCTGGGCCGCGACCTGGAACGAGGCGGTGTGGAACGTCCAGGTGCCGGGCCAGTTGGGCGGCTTGGTGAACGCGGTGGTCAGCAGCGCCGCGTTGACCGCGGTCGACGGGGTGTAGGAGCGGCGGGACAGCGTCCACCCCGGGCCACCGTGGCAGTTGGCGCAGTTGCCTTCGACGAACACCGCCGCTCCGCGGGTGACCGCCGCCGCGTCGAGCGCCTTGCGGCCCTTGGGCGGACGGATGGTACGGGTGAAGGCGTCGATGTCGTCCCACGCGCCGGGCACGCAGCGCACCACGCCGCCCTGGTCCGCCACTTCCTTCGCCGAGGAGGCGAGGTTGTTGGCCGGCAGCGCCACCGCGGTCTCGAGCGCGAGGTTGCCGCAGTCGCCCGCGGTGGTGGCGGTGGTGATTGCCCCCTTGCCGCCCTGCACGCCGCGGGTGTTGCCCTCGAAGTCGTGCAGCTCGTCGACGATCCCGGTCCAGTTGAAGATCCGCTGCTTCACCGTCGTTCCGTGCGAGTAGCTGCCGTCCATCGAGGTCGACTGGCGCGGGCCGGCGGCGAAGTTCCAGGTGATGTTGTCCGACAACCCGTCCGGGTGGCACGAGCCGCAGGAGGACCAGGCGCTGTTGCTCCAGCGGGTCCGGCCGGTGAAGTAGAAGTGCCGGCCGCGGTTGACCGCGATCTCCGCTCCCGCCGTGGGAGCAGGCACCGAGACCACCGCGTCGGTCAACGTCTGGGTGGCGAGGTCGACGATCCCCAGCCGCTGGTTGCCCCAGCAGTTGACGTAGGCCCGGCCGGTGGTGACCACCACCCCGGTCGGGTTCTGGCAGGCCGCGCCTGCGGTTCCGGCGAGGAGGTCGATCTGGGTGTTCTGGGTCGAGCCGAGGGTGAGGGTGTTGGCGGTCGAGTCATAGACCATCCGCTGCATCACCTCGCCGCCGCGGGCGACCGCGTAGGCGACGTTGGTGGTGGAAAGGAACGAGAGGTCGACCAGGTCGGCGAGGAAGAACTTCGTGCCGGTGAACGCGTTCACCAGCGGAGCGAGCGACTGCGAGCCGCCCCCGTTGGTGACTTCGGTCTTGGTGGCGAGGTCGGCGACGAGGACCACCGGCGCGATGTTCTTGTCGAAGGCCGGCGCCCCGCCCGGAGAAGCGGCGATGTTCGGCACGTAGACCCGGTTGTTCTGGATCGCGACCCCGAACAGCTGGTTGGGGCTGTAGCCCGCGCCAAAGCCGCCGTCGGGATTGGGGGCGAAGGTGATCTGCCCGTCGGAGGCGAGGGTGCCGGTGGCGCTCAGGGTGTAGACCTGCACCGCCCCGGTGCGGCTCAAGTCGGTGGCCTCGGCGGCGGTGTTGGTGCGGCCGTAGAACTCGGTCACCACCACCTTCTCGTCGCTGTCGTCCGCGTCACCGTCGTTGGTGATCGCCACCGCGCGCGGGTTGCGCACCGGCAGCGAGGAGACGACGGTGTTGGTGGTGGTATCGACCACGCTGACCCGCGCCTCGGCCCACTCGGCGACCACCAGGAAGCGGCCGGTCGGAGAGAGGGCGATGCCGGTCGGCTCACTGCCGACGTTGACCGTCGCGCCCACCGAGGGCGACGCGGTGTCGAGGCCGTTGATCAGCTTCACCGTCGCGTCCGCCCGGTTGGCGACCCACGCCGACTTGCGGCTGGGGGTGAACACCACCGCGCTCGGCTCGCCGCCGGTGGTGAAGCGGGAGAGCAGCGTCTTGGTCGACGCGGAGAACGTCGAGAGCGAGTTGTTGTTCGGGTTGACCATCGCGATCAGCGCGTCGTCGTCCGAGAGCGCCACGGTGCTCGACTTGGACGAGGCGCGCAGGATGCCG
>JAGSPQ010000329.1 GCA_018262385.1 Myxococcaceae bacterium
TCTCGGTGGTCCAGGTGCTGCCGTTCGAGAGCCGCGACAGCGCCGCGTCGTCGGCGATCCAGGCCCGGCTCGACAAGGCGGGCACCCCGATCGGGACGCTGGACGTGCTGATCGCGGGGGTCGCGGTGGCGAGGGATCTGGTGCTGGTGACCTCGAACGAGAAGGAGTTCAAGCGGGTGATCGGCCTCTCGACCGAGAACTGGCGGTGAGCCTCGAGAATCAGCGACCCCGGCGCCGGCTCCAGGCGCGCAGGGTCAGCGCGAGCGCGAGCAGCCCGAACGCGTCGGGCGCGCCGCTGCAGCCGCAGCCCTTCTTCGCCGGGTCGACCAGCACGTAGGCGATCGCCTCCGGGCTCGACGCCTTCCCGTCGCTGGTGACCAGCGAGAAGGCGAGCGCGGTCGCCGCGTCCACCGCCGGAGCGGTGAAGGTCGGCTGCGCGGTCTTCTCGTTCGCGAGGGTGACGGTCGGACCTTCGATCTGGGTCCAGGTGAAGGTGAGCGGATCGCCGTCCGGGTCGACCCCCGAGCCGCCCAGCGTCACCGCCGCACCGGCGCTCACCTGCTGCGGATCGCCCGCCCGCGCCAGCGGCGTGCGGTTCACGTTGCGCACCGTGATCGTCACCGCGTCAACGCCGGTCAGCTTCCCGTCGGACGCGGACAGCTGGAAGGTCAGCGCGGTGTCGGCCATCACCTCGGGTGCGACGAAGGTGTTTCCGGTCAGCGTCACCGCCGGCCCCGCCTGCTGGGCCCAGGTGAGCGTCGGGGTCTCGGCGTCGGGGTCGGTCACCACCGGCGCCAGGTCGACGGTGGTGCGCTCGTCGACGCTGCGGTCAGGCCCGAGGGCGACGATCGGCGGCCGGTTCACGCAGACGCCGCGATCCTTCACCACGTCGAAGAACGGCTGGTTGGTGAGGCCGGTGAACTGCAGGTCATCGAGGCTCCACCCCGGGGCGGCGCCGCTGACGTCGGTGGAGATCCGGAACCGGATCCGCAGCTTCTTCCCCGCGAACTGGGTGCCGAGCGCGAGGGTCTGGCTCACCATCGCCGGGTAGCCGGGGCTCTGGTCGACGAACGCCGTCTCGCCGTGCAGCGAGGCCTGGCTGCTGGCGTAGATCACGCCGTTGTACGACGGGGCGAGCGCGGCCGGAGCGACCGGCGCCCAGCTGGTTCCCTCGTCGGTGCTCACCTCGATCCGCGCGCCGTCGTAGGCGCGGGCCTGCTGCACCTCGAAGCTCCAGCGGTGCTTGAAGGTGATCGCCAGCGGCCCGGCGCCGACGTCGAGCGCGGGGGTCATCAGGATCGAGTCGGCCTTGAAGGCGACGTTGCGGCCGGTGAACTCCTTCTGCCCCGGCGTCACCTCGGTGGAGCGGAACAGATCCTGGTAGCCCCAGCTCTGGCTCGCCTCGACCTCCGTCGTCCAGGCGTCGACGTTGCCTTCGCAGTGCTCGACCGCGGCCGGGATGGCGTCGGTGTTGGCCTGCAGGGTGACGGTGGTCTTCAGGGTGCCGTTGGTGAGCCCGGGATCGGTGACGGTGATCTCGAGCGGGATCCGCAGCGCGGTGGTCGCGCCGGTGAGGCTGACCCCAATCGTCGCCGAGCCAGGCGCGAAGGAGGCCATCGGGGCGAACACCAGCACCCCTGCGTTGGCGAAGCTCACCCCCGGGGTGGTGGTGGTGACGAGGGCGGTGGTGGACGACAGCGCCGCCGCGCCCACGTTGAGCAGCGAGACCTTCAGCGAGCCCAGTTCCCCGACGTCGAGGACGCCGTCCTGGTCGCAGTACCGCGGCTGATCATCGAAGCGGACCGCGCTGATCCGCACCAGGTTCCCGGTGAGGGTGAGGTCCTCGACCACCGGCTTGTTGTCGAGCGCGAACCGATCGGGGCCGGTCGCCTTGTAGCCCATGCCCCGGCGCGCGAACGCCTGGCTCCAGAGAACCAGGTCCTGCGGATTCTTCGCCGCCACCACCGACAGGAACGCGTCGCGCGCCTCGAGGAAGGTCGGCAGGATCGGGGTCGCCTTGAGCGAGGCGACCAGGTAGCCGAGCATCTGCTCCTGCGAGACCGGGAAGGGGCGCGCGCTGTTGAGCATCGCGGAGTAGCCCTCCCAGAGCATCGAGCACCACACCTCGCCCGCGTTGTGGATCTCGGTGTTCTCGTTGGTCGGCGCGCCGGGGACGGCGGGCAGCGCCTGGCCCAGCTGCAGGTGTTTGAAGGTCAGGCCGTTCTTCGCGAAGTTCGCCGAGTACGGGTAGCGGCGGATGCCGAGGTAGTAGGCGGGATTTCCGGCGCCCGAGAACTGGGTGCCCGCGCGGGAGTGGCTGCCGATCGCCCACGTCCCATTCCAGTTGTTGTTGGTCGGCACCTGGCCGTCGGACTCGCGCACCATCATCCAGAGGGCGAAGAAGTCGCTCCAGCCCTCGCCGAGGCTGCGCGCCTGCTGGTTGAGCAGCCCGTTGCTGTCGCCCACCAGCCGCTGGCTGAGGAAATGGGAGTACTCGTGGGCGAGGAGGGTGTTGTCGAGCGAGGAGTCCCGCTCGGGGACCAGCGGCCGGTACAACCGCGCGATCGTCGCTTCGCCGGCATCGAGGCGCCGGGCGAGCTGAAACCCGGCATCGCGCTGCAGCAGCAGCGTCGGGGGCACGATCAGGCCCGGCGGCCCGGCGGCGGTGGTGAGGCCCTGGTTGCCGTGGGTGATCAGCACCCCGAGCGCGCCGGCGTCGGCCGCGTTGACGGTCGCGACGAAGTACGGACAGCGCGGAGTGTCGAACAGCACGATGTTCCCGCTCACCTCGGCGGCGTTGAGCAGCGGGCCGTCACAGCCGTCGAAGCCCGCGTCGACGCCGTCGTAGCCGAGCACCACGTTGCCGCTGAGGTCGAACACCTGGGGGCCGTACTCGGCGTAGCCGGCGCCGAGCAGCCCGGCGTCGAGCGCTCCGCCGTCGGAGGAGAGGGCGACCAGCGAGGGGCCGCCGGTGTCGAACAGGTAGGCGTTCAGCCGACCGGGCATGCCGTCGGCCGGGGTGCGCATGCTCGAGTTGTTGCGGTCGGAGAAGTCGTGCACCTCGACCCGCACCTGATCTCCCTCGAGCCCACCGCGGGAGAAGTTCACCCGCTGGCCGTTGCCGGCCTTCTCGTCGAAGCCCTGCGCGTAGAGCACGTCGTGCGCCCAGTTGGCGGCGAAGAAGGCCGAGGTCCCGCTGGCGAACCGCTGGGTGGTCGAGGCGTTGGCGTTCTGGTTCAGGTCGTAGGCCCAGTCGAAGACGCCCGGCGCCGAGGCGGGGATCTTCAGATCCGCGCCGCCGTCTTCGCCCGCGTCGGGGTTGAAGCCGTCGGGGGAGACGAGGTCGGCGTACGCCTCGACGTTGTTGCCCGAGAGGGTCAGCGCGCCCGCGGGCAGCCAGGGATCCGAGACCGGGAGGATCGCGTTGACCGCCACCAGCTCGGCGGCGACCGGCGGGGCCTGGAACCCATCGAGCAGCCCGGTCGGGTTCGGGGTGGCGGTGATTCCGTGCGGCCCGTCCCAGGGCACGAACGGGCTCACCGGGTCCGCCCAGACCCGGTAGCTGGCGTGGGAGGTGAGGTCGTGCCGCAGCAGCACCCGGCCGTCCTCCGCCGAGATGACGTAGCTGTAGGCCTCGTCGCTGCGGTCGGGGCGCAGCACGGTCAGCTCGAGCTGCCAGGCCGCCTCGAGCCGCTCGGGCAGGGGGAAGAGGACCTTGCGGGCGCGCGCCGGCCCGCCGGCCCGGGTGGTGACGAGGGTGAACTGTTCCCAACCGCCGAGCACCCGCTGCTGAGCGCGGACCTCGGACGGGGAGAGCCAGCCGCCGGTGGCGTCCTGGAGCGCGATCGCGATCGCGGTCGGCGCGGCGAGCTGGAACTCGCGCGGCTGGTCGTGGGGCGAGAGGTAGCCGGAGAGCGCGACCAGCTGCAGCCCCTGGGTCATCACCACGTTGAGCGTGTCGCGGAACACCGGTACTCCGCCGGAGACCTTGCGGAAGCGGACGATGATCGCGCCGTCGCCGAGATCGTGGACCTCCTGCACCGGCTGGGCGGCGAGGGTGGCCGGATCCTGGCGGTAGAGCTCGCCGTAGAGGAACAGCCAGCGGCGCGCCGCCTGCTCGGCGGTGAGGCCCATCTCGCGGAAGGTGTCTGCCTGGGAAGGATCGCGGGGGGCCCAGAAGAAGGTCGGCATCCCGAGCCGCGGCTCCTGGTTCGAGATCCAGCCCGCTTCGATCCGGGCCCGGGCCGCGGGGGAATAGTCGGCCGGCTGCGGGCGCGCCACGCTCTCGCCGAAGGCGTCGTACTCGGGCAAGGAAGGAACGGCAGGCAGCGCCGCCAACAAGACGACCATCGAGATCATTCACTGCCCCCAGAGGGAAATTCGAAACGCGCGCGGAGGATACGACATGAGCGCTCAGTTGCAGCCGCAGGCGGGCCGACACACATCCTCGACGGCTTCCCGCCAAGCTGCTAGCCAGCCGCGTTGATCATGATCACCTCTCGCTGCCTCGCGGCCCTCGCGCTCACCTCGCTCGCCCTGGCCTGCAATGATCCGCCGGGCACGGTGAAGGTCGAGCTCAAGCGCAAGGGCCCGGCGGGCAAGAGCGTCGCCACCTACGGGGCCGAGACGATCACCGACGCCGAGCTGGCGACGCGCTTCGCGGAGCTCAACCCGTACACCCGCGCCCGCTACCAGACGCTGGAGCAGAAGCGGGAGTACCTCGACGGCCTGGTCCGCTACGAGCTGCTGGCGCGCGAGGCCGCCCGGCGCAACCTGCAGAACGACCCCGAGGTCGTCGAGGCGATGAAGCGGGTGATGGTGCAGCGGCTGATCAAGACCGAGATCGAGGACAAGCCGGGCACGGTCAGCGCCGAGGCGATCCAGCGGTACTACGACGCGCACCAGGGCGACTACGTCAAGCCGGCGATGACCCGCCTGCGCCACGTGTTCCTGAAAGCCGAGAACCGGGCCAAAGCCGACGAGGCGCTGAAGAAGGCGCTCGCGCTGGCGCCGCTCGACTACGCCGCGTTCTCGCTGCTGGCTCGCGAGAGCTCGGAAGAGCCCCGCACCCAGCCGATCGAGGGCGACCTGCGCTTCCTCACCGACGACGAGCTGAGCAAGCAGTACGGCCCCGAGCTGGTCACCGCCGCCGCCGAGCTCAAGCAGGTCGGCGAGGTCTACCCGAAGCTGGTCGAGACGAAGGCCGGCTTCCACGTGATCAAGCTCGAGGGCCGCCAGGTCGCGCTGGATCTGGCGGTGGACCAGGTGAAGCAGAGCATCGAGTCCACCCTCGCCAA
>JAGSPQ010000330.1 GCA_018262385.1 Myxococcaceae bacterium
GGCGACGACACGCTGCGGTGCTGGAGCGTGGGCTGCGCCTCGGGTGAGGAGCCCTATACCCTCTCGATTCTCTGGGCGCTCGCCCTCGCACCCCGGTACCCGGGACTGCGGCTGCGGGTCCTCGCCACCGATTCCGACGCGCAGGTGATCGGCCGCGCTCACGCCGCGCTCTACGAGTCAGCCACGCTGCGGGACCTGCCGGCGGCCTGGCGCGACGAGGCGTTCGAGCCGAGGGACGGCGCCTTCGCGTTGCGCGAGCGTTTCCGCGTACCGGTCGAGCTGCGACGGGCCGACGTGCGCGGCGCGCTTCCCGAGGACACCTACCGGCTGATCTTCTGCCGGAACCTGGTCTGCACCTACTTCGACGAGCAGGTGCAGGGTGAGGCGCTCGGCCGCTTGTTGACCCGGCTGGAAGCGGGGGGCGCCTTCGTGATCGGGGCCCACGAGCGGTTGCCGGCCGGAGCCGCACTGCAGCCCTGGCACCCCCGGCTCGGGATCCATCGACGCCCGCCCTACCCCGCCAGCAGGAACGCCAGCGTCACCAGCGGGAAGTAGACGAAGAACGCCAACAGCAGGAAGCCGAGGATGTCCTTGAACTCGAGCTTCGCGATCCCCAGCAGCGGCAGCGCCCAGAACGGCTGGATCAGGTCGGTCGCCATGTCGCCCCACGCATAGGCGAGCACCACCTTGCTCGGCGGCACCTGGAGCGTCGCTGCCGCCTTCAACAGGTAGGGCCCTTCGATCGCCCACTTCGCGCCGCCCGAGGGGACGAAGTAGTTCACCACTCCGCTGTAGAGGTAGACGAGCGCGGGAAACGTCTCCTTCGTCGAGGCCGACACGAACAGGTCGCCCAGCCGCTCGGTGAGCGCGGTCGACTTGAAGAGCCCGTAGATCCCCGCGTAGAGCGGAAACTGGAGCACCACCCCGGAGAGCGTCGAGGCGGCCTCCTCCGAGGAAGTGAGCAGCGCGCGTGGCGAGCGGTGGAGGGTGACCGCCAGCGCGAAGAACAGGAAGTTCACCGAGTTGAGGTTGATGTTCCGCCAGCCGGCGTCGGCGAGGCTCGTGCCCCAGTAGCCGAGCGCGGCGAGCCCGAAGAGCCCGTTGAGCGCCCAGGTCCGATCCACCCACGAGGCGAACGTGCGCTCGGCCGGGGGCGGGGGCGGCGGCGCGGGCAGCTCGAGCAGCTTCGGATCCACCCTCACCGTCCGCTCGGGCGCAGGGTGCATCGCCCAGGCGAGGCCGCACAGCAGCGCCACCGTGCCGAAGGTCAGGCCGAGGTTGAACGCCGAGAAGAGGGTCTGGTCCAGCCCGATCACCCCCACCTGCGCCTCGAGGAAGTGCTTCGGGGTCGCGACGGTGAGCGGCGCCGACGCCGAGAGCCCGGCGTGCCAGGTCGCGCCCAGCCCGAAGTAGGCGCAGGCGACCAGCAGCCGGTAGTCGACCTCGGGCCGCTTGCGGACCACGAACCGGACCAGCATCGCGCTGCCCACCAGCGACAGCCCCCAGTTGAAATACGCCATCGCCATCGAGCAGAGCGCGACCAGCACCACCGCACCGCGGGGCGACTTCGGCAGGCTGGCGACCTTTTCGATCAGCCGCTTCACCGGGCCGGTGAGCGCCAGCAGGTAGCCGGTGAACATCACCAGCGCCATCTGCATCGAGAACGACAGCAGCTCCCAGAAGCCGCCGCCCCAGGCCTTCAGCGCCGCTGCCGGGGAGGCGCCCGCCCAGACGAGCGCGACCACCGCGGTGAGCAGCGTCAGCAGCACCGCGATCGAGAACGCCGACGGCACCCACCGCGAGGTCCAGCGGCCGAGCGCCTCGGCGATCCGGCTCAGTCTCTCCATCCTGAGGGTGCGTCTTACTTCGCCGCGGCGGCTACGGGCGGGGAGGATGCCGCGCGGTGGCCAACCGGTGGGGTCGCCACCAGCTTCCGGGCGCAGGCGACGAGCTGCTCGGGCGCGAAGGGCTTCGAGAGGAAGTGCGTTCGCTGCTGCCCCAGCGATCCTGCCAGCGCGCTCTCGTCTGAGTAGCCGGAGACGAAGAGCACCGGCACGTCCGAACGGCGGGCGCGAAGCTCGGCGGCGACCGCGGGGCCCGAGTGCTCCGGCATCCTCACGTCGGTGATCAGCAGCTCCACCTCGAGCCCTTCCCGAATGCGGGCGATCGCTTCGCTCGAAGTGGGCGTCGAGATCACCTCGAAGCCGGCGGCCTCGAGGGTCCCGACCATCGCCACCCGGACGTCGGCGCGGTCCTCGACCACCAACACGCGGGCCTTTCCGCCCGGGCCCGCGTGAGACAGCGGCTCCAACGGCGGCGAATCGGCAGGTCCGAGCTCGCGCGGGAAGTGGACTCGAAACGACGTGCCCCGGCCTGGCTCGCTGTCGACCTCGAGCGTCCCGGCAGATTGCTTGACGACCCGCTGCACCACGGCCAGCCCGAGCCCCGTCCCCTGCTCCTTGGTCGAGAAGAACGGCTCGAACACGCGAGAGAGGGTGGTGCGATCCATTCCGGTTCCGGTGTCCGCCACCTCCAGCTCGACCCCGCCACGATCGGACGCGCCCAGCCCCACCGGCAGGACCCGGACCTGGACGCGGATCTTCCCCCCAGCGGCCACCGCGTCGCGTGCGTTGAGGATCAGGTTGACGACCAGTTGCTCGATCAGCGCCGGATCGGCGCGGACCCGGCAGCCTTCTGGCTCGGTCTGCAGCTCCAGCACGACGTCTTCACCCAGCGAAGGCTGCAGCATGCGGGCGACGCGGGCGACCCGCGGCCCGAGCTCGAAGCTGGCGGTCGAGGTGGGGTGGCGGCGGGAGAACGTGAGCAGCTGGCGGGTCAGCCCGGCGCCCTGCTGGCTCGCGTCCCGGATGCCGCCGACCAGCTCGGCGACCTGGGGATCACTGCCGGCGACGAGGCGGAGCACCTCGGCGTTGGCGAGCACCACCGTCAACACGTTGTTGATGTCGTGGGCGATGCCGCCCGCCAGCTGGCCGAGCAGCTCGGCGCGCTGGACCTGATCGAGGTGTCGCTGCAGGTGCTCCACCCGGGTCACGTCGACGACCACGCCTTCCAGCAGCGGCGCGCCCGCGGTGGACGGGACGCGGCGGGCAAAGACCTGAACGTCGAGCTGCCTTCCGTCGCGGGTCCGCCAGCGGAGCGCGCGCGACGAAAGGGCGGTTCCCTTCTCCGACAGCAGGGTCCTGGCCTCGGTGGGATCTTCGAACAGCGCGCTGAGCGGTTGGCCCGGGAGTGAGTGGCCGGGCGAGACGAGCTGCTCCAGCGTCGCGTTCGCTGCGACGAGGATCCCCTGCGGATCCACCACGAAGATCCCGACCGCGGCGTTCTCGAACAGCGCGCGGTACCGCTCCTGCTGGTCGATCAGCCGCGACTTGGCGCGCTCGAAGTACAGCAGCACGAAGCCGGTGCAGATCACCATCTCGAGGAACGTCGCCAGCATGTGCCCCCACGGCAGCAGCTCAGGGCGCGCGAGGAAGTACGGGTAGTCGAAGTTGTGGAGGCCTTCGATCGTCAGCCCCAGGCCCGCCACCCGCGCCCCGATGCTGCGCCTCCAGTCGCGCGCCACCGCGACCCCGACGAAGATCAGGCCGACCGCCAGCGCGGTGACGATCGGCAACGCCCGCATGACCGGCGAGAGATCGAGCAGGTCGGCGAGGATGCTCAGGGCCACCATCGCGAGTGGAAACCGGATCCAGAGCCGAGAGATCGGGCGGCCGATGTACCGCAGCGTCCCCCACACCATGCTCGCCCCGGCCACGATGCCGAGCACTCCCCCCAGGCCGGTGGCCCAGCGGACCTCGGGGGACACCACCAGGTGGGCCATCAGCACGGTGCTGATCGCCTGGAGCCCGAACGCCACGGCCCAGTACTTCAGGGGCGGATCCGGATCGCGACGGTAGAGCGCCAGCAGCACCCCGGCGGCGAGCATCAACAGCAGAAACTCGCCAACCGCGATCGGGGTGAACATCAAACGGCTTCAAAGCATACCGACGCCGGTACCGCTCACTCCAGGTGATCCGCCGGCTTCGACCTGGACCTCCTGCGCCGGCGCAGCACGTCCACCCGCACCGGCCCGATGTCGGTTCGGCGGTAGTGGTGCAGCCGCGCGCCCAGCAGGCGGAAGGCACTCTCCATGTCGTTGCAGAAGGCCAGCTTGCCTTCCACCGGCGCCAGCCCGGCGCGCTCGAACATCTCCCGCGCGGGCGGGCGCAGCCCCACCAGCACCACCTTGATCCCGTGCCGCTCCAGCTCCTCCAGCACGCCCTCGAGGGCGACCAGGCCCGTCACGTCCACCGTGAGCAGTTGCTCCATCCGGAAGATGACCACCTGCACCTTGGCGTCGATGGCGCGGATGGCGCCCATCGCTCGCTCGGCCGCGCCGAAGAAGAGCGGCCCCACCACGTCGTAGACCACCGCCCCCGGCGGCAGCGGCCCGGGCAGGCGATCGCGGCTGAAGTGGCCCTCGGTGGTGGTGGCCATGCGCCGCATGAACAGCACCGAGGCGAGCAGCACCCCGGCCGTCACGGCGATCACCATGTCGAACACCACCGTCAGCCCGAAGCAGGTGAGCAGCACCGCCACGTCGCTCTTCTGCGCCACCTTGAGGGTGTGCATGAAGTGCTCGACCTCGGACATGTTCCACGCCACCAGCAGCAGCAGCGCCGCCAGGCTCGTCATCGGCAGGTACGCCAGCGCCGGCGCCAGCAGCACGATCGCCAGCAGCACCGTCAGCGCGTGCGTCATCGCCGACACTGGAGAGCGCCCGCCGAAGCGGAAGTTGGTGGCGGTGCGCGCGATGGCCCCGGTCCCGGGGATGCCGCCCCAGAAGGGGGTGAGCACGTTGGCCACGCCCAGGGCGAAGAGCTCCGCGTCTGGGTCGTGCCGGGTGCGCGCCATGCCGTCAGCGACCACCGCCGACAGCAGCGTCTCGATCGCGGCCAGCATCGCGATGGTGAAGGCGCTGGGGAGCAGCAACCGCAGCAGCTCGAACGAGAGCCCCAGCGGCTGCCCGTCGGCTCCCGGCGCGTTCCACGGCCAGGTCAGCCCGGGCAGCGCCCGGGGGATGCCATTGACCATCACCCCGTCGATGACGGCGTGAAACCGCGTCCCGATGGTGTCCACGTGGACGCCCGACACCAGCTGCAGGGCCAACGCGACCAGCGCCGCCACGGGAAGCGCCATCAGCGGGGCGGGCACCCTGGTCACGAAGGCCGGCAGCCGATCGAGCTGCTTGCGCGGCAGGCGGGGAATCAGCAGCAGCGCCAGGGTGA
>JAGSPQ010001047.1 GCA_018262385.1 Myxococcaceae bacterium
CGGGCGAGGGTGTCGATCGCGCTGTCGAGCGCCTTGTACGGCACCGACTCGCGCTCGTAGCACCGGCCGGAGAGGACGACCGCGCCCCGCTGCTCGGCGCGGATGAGGAACTGGCGGACCAGCGTGGTCTTGCCGATCCCGGAGCTTCCCCAGACCCGCACCACCCGCGGCTCGCCCTGGGCCGACGCGTCGAGCGCGCCCATCAGGGCATCCAGCTCGTCCTGCCGGCCGACGAACCCCTGCTCGAGCTTCGGCGCCGGGGTCTCGAGCCGGGGAGCCTGGCCGAGCGCCTCGAGGATCTGGGCCGAGCCCGCCCGCTCGGCCGGCACGCGTTTGAGCAGCCAGACGCACAGCCGCTCGAGCTCGGGAGGGACGTTGCGGGCCTTCTCCGAGGGAGGCGGGGCCGACATGCGGGCCTTGTCGACCAGCACCTGCATCGGGGCGCCCTCGAACGGCAGCCGGCCGGTGAGCGCCTGGTAGAGCATCGCGCCGACCGCGTACCAGTCGGCCGAAGGGGTCACCGGGCCGCTGTCGGCCTGCTCGGGGGCCATGTACGGCGCGGTGCCGACGATCGTGTGGCCCTGCTCTTCGGTGATCGAGCGCTCACCATCGAGCTCGGCGACGAGGCCGAAGTCGAGGATCACCACCCTGCCCTCGGCGGTCACCAGCACGTTCGAGGGCTTCAGATCGCGGTGGAGGCGGCCGGCGGCGTGCAGGGCGCCGACTCCCTGGGCCAGCTGGCGCAGGGCGGAGGTCAGCCGCGCTTGATCGAGGGTCGCGGCCGAAGGGCTGGGCGAGGGAAACGTCGCGTCGAGCGCACCGGTGGGCAGATCCTTCAGCGGCACGGCCAGGCCCGGCCGGACCCACTCGAGGAAGTCGACCCCCTCGACCAGCTCGAGGGTGAAGAAGCAGGTCTCGCCCTCGGCGACAAGATCGTGCAGCGCGACCAGATTGGTGTGGCTGACGTCGGCGAGCGCGCGGAACTCGCGCTTGATCCGCACCAGCGCCTCGGGATCGCGGCCCCGCAGGACCTTGATCGCGACCCGCTGCGACGCGCGCTCGGTGTCGATCGCCTCGTAGACGATCCCCATTCCGCCCGCGCCGAGCCGGCGGACGACCTTGTAGCGGGCGTTGCCTGTGAAGTCGTCCGACACCGGGGCCTTTCAGTAGACGCGGGTGTGGAGCCCACGCGGGTCCGGCCGGGAAGTGTCGGCAGCCCTTGACCGCGCCGTAGATCGCCGCCAGCAGCACGTAGGTCCGCTCGGGCCGCCGGGGGATCTCCTCGAGCGCGCGGGAAAGCTCCGGATCATCGCCGTCGAGGAACACCAGCTTGCGCTTGCGGTCGTAGAAGATCGGGGCCTTCGCGCCGCCGGATCTCAGTCGCACGTCCTCCAGCTCGTCGGGGGTGACGTGCCCCAGCGCGCCGGCCCGCAGCAGCCGCATCTCTTTGCGCAGCCGCTTGAGCCCTTCGCGCTCGGGGGTGCCGGCGGCCGGGTCGCGCTCCGACAGCTGGGTGCGCCACAGCTCGACGTCGTGGACGCGCTCGACGCAGCTGGCTCCGAGCACCCTCTCGAGGGCGGAGATCCAGGGGTCGCGCAGGCCATCGGCGCGCAGCACGAGTTCCTGGGCGGTGTCGCGGGTGCGCCACGACTTCTGGAAGATCGAGATCCAGCCGGTGCGCAGCACCTGGTCGGCGATCGCCCGCAGCGCCACCCACTCTCCGTCTTCCGACAAGAACAGCGGAGCGCCGGCGAGGGCTGCCGCCGCGCCCTTCATCCGCTCGAGGTGGGTCGCCGCGGAGAAGCCGAGGCCGGCGAGGTAGGTGAGGGCCGCCGTCCGGGCGCGGGCCTTGTCCGCTGCCGAGAGCCCGGCCGCCTGGGCGGCGAGCGAGGTGAAGAGCTGATCGGCCGTCTCTTCCAGCTTCGCCCTGAGCTCCCGCGGCAGGACCGCCGAGGTCCAGTCCTCGTTCACCTCGAGGCCGTCGACGTTCACCACCCCGGCGACGGGCAGCTTGCCGATCTGGTGCGAGCAGACCCGGATGCCGTCCTTCGCCAGCATCACCTGCGCCGGCGCGTCCTCATCGACGAGGGCGAGCTCGCCGCGAAGCCCGTCGGAGTCGAGCGCCAGCCGGACGATCGGGTTGCCCGCGTACTGCAGCGACTGCAGCCGGCGCGCCTGCAGCCCCGCTTCGATCTCGATCGAGCGCTTGAGCAGGCCGCTGGTGTCCTCGGTCTTCACCCCGAGGACCTTCAGCAGCTCCGCCGCGTCCTCGGAGCTGGCGAACACCAGGCGGCCCTTCGGCGGTGGCAGCCCGGGCTCGGCGATCAGCACCCGCCCGCTGCGGGAGTGCTCGGCGAGCGCGGCCCCGACGGTGATCGGCGCGCCGTCCAACCCGGTGAACACGCTCAGCTGCCCGAGGACCCTGCTCAGCGGCCCACCCGGAGCCCGGTTCCACTTGATCGCCGCCACCGCGAGCGGCCGCCAATCGCCCTCGGGGGTCTCGAGGCGGCCAGCGACCAGGCGCTCGAGCGCGTCCTCGACCTGCGAGACGACGTGCTTGAAGGCCTTGTTGCGCACCGCGCGGGTCCAGTTGGCGTTGGGCGTGAGCTTGTCGCAGTTGATGCGGGCGACCGCGCCCACCGGGTGATCAGAGGAGAAGGTCTCGAGCAGGGTGTGCTCGCGGTACAGCTCGATCACCAGCATCCGGGTGGGGGTGGCGCGCAGGCCGACCTCTCCCTCGAGGCGATCGGTGGCCAGCCGCTCGCGGGGCCCTTCGGCGGTCACGGTCAGCTCGACCACCTTGCGACGGGCGCGCACCGCGGCGGCGCTGCGGATCGAGTGGGTCGCCTCGGTCAGCTTCACCGGCGTCCTCCTCAGCAGCTC
>JAGSPQ010000331.1 GCA_018262385.1 Myxococcaceae bacterium
TACGGACTTTTTCCCTCTCCGGCGGGGCACTCCCCCGGATTCGCGCCCCTCGGCCAATGCTTACCTTTGGCTCAACAAAGGAGAGGTGCCATGAAACGCTCGACCGGAAGCTCGATGGTGGAAGGCGGTTACTACTGGAACATCAACGAGTGGCGCATCGTCGCCGTGCTGGGCGAGCGCGGGGTGCTGGAGGGAACCCCGGAGGATCGCTACCTGCGCGTTCCGCTTCCGCTGCTCGTCCCGCTGGCGCTGTTGATGGGCGGCCTGTACGTGATGTTCCTGCCGCTGATCGGCTTCGTGGTCGCCCTCTACGCGCTCGCGCGCAAGGTGGGGCTCGCAGGCTCACGCGCGTTGCAGAAGGTGGTGGTGGCGCCGACCTGGCAGCCCGGCGAGGCGCACTTCGCCGGTAAAGCCGAGGAGCCCAACCCGGACCAGGACGTCGCCAGCCTGGGCAAACCGCTCGATGACCTCAAGGAGCTGATCGACGCCGCGCGGAAGGCCGAGAAGAGCGGTCACTGATGCGTCGCGTTTGGCGCGGGCCAACCCGTGTGCGCAGCCGGCGGGGTGCGGCTAGGGTGCGGGGATGTCGATCGACTCCCTCGGGGCGGTGTTTCCCGAAGTGCGTGCGCCAGATTGGGACGGCCACGAGCGCTGCGTCGCCCGCCGGCTGCTCGCGAGCAATGACGCGCCCTGGCTGGCGTTCTCCGTCCAGCGGGGCCCGTTCAAGGCGTTCGTGAGCAGCACGCAGCTCACCGCGGCCGGCGTCGACCTGCCGGCGCTCGAGCGCTCGGCGGTTGCCCGGTTGGCGACGAGCGCACCCGAGCAGCGCCGAAAGATGAACCTCGCGCGCGAGCCGGGGAGCGAAGAGGTGCCGGTGGTGCTGCTCGAGGGCGAACGCGCGGCGGCGCGCATCGCCGACCCCGAGGCGCTGCGCGCACTCCACCAGGAGCTCGGGAGCGACACGCTGGCAGTCGCCATCCCGAGCACCTCCCAGCTCGTCGCCACGCCTGCCGCGATTGCCTTGAGGCACCCGGTTCTCAACCTCACCACCCATCTGCTCGAGCGCGCTGCCGCGGAACATCGGCTGAGTGCTCGCCTCTTCCTGGTGCAGAGCGGAGTGGTCAGTGGGTGGATCCGCACTGCGGCCGACGAAGCGGGGCCCGCCCAACCCGACTTCGTGGCCTTGCGCGCCGCCGCGTACCCGGACGGAAACCCGGGCCCGCGCCCGGCAATGGATGCGCTGTGGACGGCGACCTTCCAGCTGAAGCAGTGGCTGTTCGCCACCACGCCGGGCAAACCCACCGAGCCTTACGTGAGCGAGCACGGCGGCAAGCAGTGGGCGTTTGCGTTCACCGACAGCGCGCACCTCGAGCGCTTCCTCACCCAGAATGGGCTGCGCGGCTCCGGCGACGTCATCTTTCTCGCGATGCCCGTCGATGGCGCGCGCCGCTGGCTCGAGCAGATGGGCGCGCGCGGGGTGTTCGGCGTGCAGTTCAATTTCGCCGGCCCGGGCTGGTTCGCGCCCACCCAGAACCTGGCGGCGATCCACAAGCACCTGATGGGCTGAGCCCGATGACTCGATGGTGGTGATCGATGGTTCAGCGGGCGAAGGGGGCGGCCAGGTGCTGCGAACGGCGCTTGGCCTCTCCCTCGTGACGCAGACGCCATTTCAGATGGTGAAGATTCGCGGGCGGCGGCCGAAGCCGGGTCTGCAGCGCCAGCACCTGGCCTGCGTGAAAGCGGCCGCGATGATTGGCGACGCGTCGGTCGAGGGCGACGCGCTCTCCTCGCAGGAGCTGGTCTTTCATCCGCGCGCGCTGCGGCCGGGCAACTACGAGGTCGCGATCGGCTCGGCCGGGAGCACCACGCTGCTGTTGCAGGCAGTGCTCCCCGCGCTGCTGCGGGCGAGCGGGCCGACGACGCTCTCGCTCGAGGGTGGCACCCACAACCGGCTGGCTCCGACCTTCGAGTTCCTCGCGCGGAGCTTCTTGCCGGTGCTCGCCCAGCTCGGCGCACGGGTCGAGGTGAAGCTGGTGCGGTACGGCTTCGAGCCCGCGGGCGGCGGACGGATCGAGGTCTCGGTCACCCCTGCTCCGCTGAAGCCAATCGAGCTGCTCCAGCGCGGAGAGCTGATCAGCCGCGGCGCGACTGCCGTCATCTCCTCGATTCCATCCAGGGTCGCGGTGCGCGAGCTGGCGATGGTTGAGCAGGATCTGGACTTCGCGCCCACCGAGCTGCGCTCCGAGCACGTCACGGCGTCCAGCCCCGGCAACGCGATCATCATCACCCTCACCTACCAGCACGTGACCGACGTGTTCGTGGGCCTCGGTGAGCGCGGCGTCACTGCCGAGAAGGTGGCGCATCGCACCACGGGCGAAGTGAAGCGGTCGCTGCGAACCGATGCCCCGGTCGGGCCGCACCTGGCGGATCAGCTGATGATCCCGTTCGCGCTCGCGGGCGGCGGCGCCTTCCGCACTGTCGAACTCACCAAGCATTCACTCACCCAACTCGAGCTCATCCCGCGCTTCCTCGACGTGAAGCTCGAATGCCAGGCAGAGGGACACGGCACCTGGCGCTTCGGGGTGAGTCAGGCGTAGGCGAACAGCCACCCGCCACGCAAAGCGGTTGGCCGCCCGTCGCCGCTCGTCGTTTGACACTGCGTCGGACCCCATGGGACCGTCCCCGCGCAGAAGCGCTGGAGGTCTCGTGCTGTCCTGGGTTGCCGCGCTCGTCCTGTCCGCTTGCGACCTCGACGCCGCCACCCACGCGCAGCTCGCGACGCTCACCTCCCCCGCCCAGCGCAGCACCTATCGTTTCGAGCTCTCCGTGCTCGACGGTCGACTGCAGGTTCGACTGGTGACCGACAACGGGCTGGTTCGCTCCCGGGAGGTTGCGGCGACCGGTGCTTGCGAAGACGACGCGATGGTCGCCGCCGTCATCCTGTCGGCCTGGATGGCGCAATCGGAGCCAGCACGAAGCCCGCGCGCGTTGACGAAGCCCGCACCGCGCCCGGCACCGGTGCGGCCCGCTCCGTCACCCGTCCAGGCGCCTGAACCCGCCGAGCAAACCCCGTCTGCTCCCGCCGTCACCAGCGTCGACCCCGAGCCCGCGCCGTCAGCCAGCCCGCCCGAAGAGGACCCCGGGCGTCCTCTCCCAAGAGAGCCGGCCGGGAAGGCTCGATGGATGTGGTCCGCGTCGCTGGAAGGGGGAGCCGTCATCGGCGGCGGTGGCGCACCGGCGCTGACCTTGCGCGCTGAAGGCGGGATGCGGCTCGGAGTGGTCGTCGATCTCACGGTCGCGATGGAACGGGAGCAGGCCCTCGGCGCAGGCAGTGTTCTCTGGTCCCGCGAATTCGGCGGCGTCGGGATCCGGGTGCGCTGGCTTCCTGAGAAGCGGTGGCTGATCGACGCTTCGTTGAGCCTGGCCGCGGGCGTGGTCTTTGCGCGCGGAGTCGGCTTCACTGCCGTGTCGGGCTCCGGCCAGATCGACGGTGGCGCGTGCGCTGGAGTGGTGGTGGGCGGATACGAGCTGGGCCCATTCGGAGTGTTCCTTTCTGCGCGCGGGTGCGGCTGGCCCTGGGCCCCGCGGATTGCGGTCGAGGGGGTCGAGGAGCAACTGCAGCTGCCGGTGTTCGAAGGAGTGATGGGCATCGGGGTGATGTGGGGCGGCCGGGGTGGGTGAAAGGTTTCGGCGCGTCGACACCTCTGAACGGGTGCTCACCGCCGAGGCGACCATTTCCTTCGAGGCAAGGGCAAGGCCGACGCTTGCAGACGTCTATGCTCAGCACGTCACCTCCGTCATCGCCTGGGCTGCCCGTCTCGGCGGACCGCTGATTGATCCCGAGGATGTGGCCCACGACGTCTTCGTCACCGCCGCCAGGAAGCTGAGCGGACTCGCGGGCCCGGAGCACCTCGCGGTGTGGCTCTACACCTTGACGCGCAATGAGGTCCGCAATCGCCGCCGCCAGGTACGCCTTCGAAAGTTCCTGCTCGGTCTGTGGGGTAGGGACCTGTCCGCTGAAGACCCACGCCCACTGGCCCCCGACGCACTGGAGCAGGCCGCGACCGCCGCGCTCGTCCGTGCGGCGCTCGAGCGCCTGAGCGAACGGCAGCGGGAAGTCCTGGTGCTGTTCGAGCTCGAAGGTCGCTCAGGCGCGGAGGTCGCCGCCTTTGTCGGCGTGAAGGAAGCCAACATCTGGGTCGTGCTCCATCGCGCGCGTGCCGCGCTGGCGAGGGAAGTCGAACGCCTCGAGGAGGATTCAAAGTGAGCGAAGACACCACGGCAGCCGAGCGCCGCGCGCTGGAGCTGCTGCGCCAGCATGATCCGGCTTTGAGCGTTCGTCCCGGCGCGGCCGCTCGAGTCGAAGCCCGCCTCCACAGGCCGGCAAAGAAGCCACGCTACGTCGGGCCGTTGGTGATCGCGGCCATTGCACTCTCGACCGCAAGCTTCGCCGCGAAAGCCCTCTTCTGGCCCGCGCCGGTCACGCCGGTCACTCCCCGCGTGGTCTCGGCTCCCGTCGTGCAAGCAGCGCCTGAGCCGGTCGCGGTGCCGGCACCGCGCGGGTCATCGCTCCTCGAAGAGGCTCGGCTGCTCGAGCGGGTGGCGCAGGAGTTGAAGAAGGGGCAGGTCACGGAAGCCCTGGCCGGCGTCGAGGCGCACGAAGCGAAGTACCCGTTCGGCGTGCTTCGACTCGAAGCCCTCGGCTTTCGCGTGCAGGCCTTCGAGCAGCTCGGCGCCGAGAACGTCACTGCGGCGATGGCCGAGCAATGGGTGGCCGCGCTGTCTGATCTGGGCCGGTGCTCCGATGCCGCGCGCCTCGCCAGGCAGTCGGCGCCTGCCCAGCGGGAGGCATTCAACCGCGCGTTGAAAGGTTTCTGTTCGCCGTGACCTTTCCTCGTTGTGCGCTTCCCGTTCATCGGCCTGGTCCTGGTTGCGGTGGTCGGCTGCAGGGCAGCCAGCCAGCTCGGCGAAGAGTGCGCGATGGTGAAACGGGACGTGGATGGCGGACGGCTGTTCCTCACGAACGGCGAAATCAAGGTTGGCGCCGGGAAGGACTTCCTCTCGTTTGGCAGCACCGACTGCGACGACCTGATTTGCGTGCGCGACTCGGACCATGCGCCCTCGGATGGCGGCCCGCTGAATCCGAACGAAACGGCGAGGGGATATTGCTCGAAGAGCTGCCTCATCGGAAATGCGTGTCCCTCGGCCAGCGCGAAGCTGGATGGCGATCCCCGGACCCGATTGACGTGCCGCCCGCTGTTGCTCGACGCCGAGACGCTGC
>JAGSPQ010000332.1 GCA_018262385.1 Myxococcaceae bacterium
TGCCGATTCGCCGCGAAGGTGTGTTGCGCGACATCGAGCCCTTCGTCCGCTTCGGCGCGTATACCCATCACGCCAACCGCAGCGGCTTTCAGCTGTTCGGGGGGATCAGCATCGCCTGGGGGATGCCGGTCGGCGCGAAGCGAGATCCCGTCCATTGATCGACCCGCATGCGATGGTGCCGCTCGGGAGCGTGGAGCGCTTGGCGACGATCGACACCCACGAATGGATCACCATCGCCTCGTGCGCCGGCCACCTGAGCCTGGCGACGATCGCGCTGCGGCGGCTGTCGAAGAGCCCGCTGGCCTTGCCGCTGGCGTTGCTGTGCCTGGACCTCTTCGTGATCAGCGCGGCGGACGTCGCGTTTCACCTCACCGGCGCGCAGCAGTGGCAGTGGCTCGACGTGTCCTGCGCGTCGCTGATGGTGCCGCTGGCGGTCCGGTTCGTGCTCGCCTTCGTCGGGCGCAGCCGGGCGCTGGCCTGGATGTCGCGCGCGTTCGCCCTGTACTTCGGGCTGATCGCGCTCGGCTGCGCGGCCGCGTTCCTGGGCTTCGACTGGGCCCGCACCCTCGCCAGCCCGGAAATCTTCGCGCGGGTGGTGGCCCCCGGAGCAGTGGCCGCGATCGTCGCCCTCGGGTACCTGTTCGTCTCGCACCTGGGCGCGACCCACAGCCCGCTGGAGCGCGCGCGCACCTGGCTGGTGATCAGCGGGATCGCGGTCGGCACCGCCGGCAACACCTGCGATCTGCTGGCGAACGCGGGGTTCGACGTCTACCGACTGGGCCCCTCGAGCCTGTTGATCACGACCCTGGTGCTGACCGTCGCCGCCCTGCGGGTAGGGCTGTTCGAGCGGCGCATCTCGTGGCTGATCGCCGCCAACGGCCTGATGCTCGGCGGGCTGCAGGTGACCGGGTACTTCGCCGTCTTCTACTTGTTCGGCGGCAACACCGCGCTGCTGACGATCGGGATCGGAGCGCTGACCCTCGCGCTGGTGCCGGCGCTGGTGGCGATGACGCGGGCGGCGGCGGTTCGGCGGCAGCGGCTCGAGTACCACGCCACCCTGGGCCGGTTCAGCGCGCAGATGGCCCACGATCTGCGAAACCCGCTCGCGGCGATCAAGGGGGCCGCCCAGTATCTCAAAGAGGAACAGGCCCGCGGCAACCCGCTCGCCGACGCAGGCGATTTCCTCACCTTGATTGTCGACCAGGCCGATCGGCTCGACCGGGTCGTCGCCGGCTATCAACGGATCGGACGAATCGAGACCGCGCTGGCGCCGATCGAGCTCGACGCAATGGTGGGCCAGGTGCTGGGCGGGCAGGCGCTCGCCGCGCCGCCGCAGATCACGCTCGAGCGAAAGCTCGGGGCGCTCGGCTCGAAGTGCCAGGCCGACCCCGATCTGCTCTCGGCCGCGCTCGAGAACCTGGTCCGCAACGCGTTCGAGGCGATGCCCAAAGGGGGGGTGGTCACCGTCCAGACCGAGGTCGAAGACGGCTTCCTCCGGCTGGCGGTGACCGACACCGGCAAAGGGATGGATCCCCGGCTGGTCGAGCGCGCGTTCGCCGACTTCTTCACCACCAAGACCACCGGCAGCGGGCTGGGCCTGCCGTTCGTGCGGCGGGTGGCCGAGGCGCACGGCGGGGACGCGAGCTTGAAGAGCGAGGAAGGGAAGGGGACCACGGTGTGCGTGCGAATCCCGATCTCGGGGGTGTAGCGGCGCTCAGCGCTTGGCGTCGATCCCCAGCTCGTCGAGCTTGTTGTAGAGGGTGCGGCGGGCGACTCCGAGCAGCCGGGCGGCCTTGGTGCGATTGCCCCCCGCGCGGCTCAAGGCCTCCTGGATCGCGGCCCGCTCGGCCGCAGAGCGGCTCTGGTCGAGCGACGCCTCGCCTCCGATTGCCACCGGCGCGGCCACCGACGCCGACAGCGGGGGCTCGGCCGAACGCGACAGCTCGCGGCTGACCACCGCGGCGTCGATCCGATCTGCGTCGGACATCACCACCAGCCGTTCGACGAAGTTCTTCAGCTGGCGCACGTTGCCCTTCCACGGCTGGGTCTGCAGCAGCGCCAGCGCGTCGTCGGTGAGCGCGGCGTTCGGCCGGTCGTTGAGCCCGCCGTGCTCGCGGCAGAAGTGCACCGCCAGCGGCCCCACGTCCTCGCCCCGGTCGCGCAGCGGCGGAATCCGGATCGGGATCACGTTCAACCGGAAGAAGAGGTCTTCCCGGAACTTCCCCTCGGCCACCATCGCCTCGAGGTTGCGGTGGGTGGCGGCGACGAACCGCACGTCGGCGGTCAGCGTCTGGGTGCCGCCCACCCGCTCGAACTGCCGCTCCTGGATCAGCCGCAGCAGCTTCAGCTGCACCGTCGCCGAGAGGTCTCCCAGCTCGTCGAGGAACAGGGTGCCGCCCTCGGCGAGCTCGACCCGGCCGGGCTTGCGCGAGACCGCGCCGGTGAAGGCGCCCTTCTCGTGGCCGAACAGCTCGCTCTCGAGCAGTTGCTCGGCCAGCGCAGTGGGGTGGACCACCACGAACGGGCCGGTGCTGCGCTTGCTGCGATCGTGGATCGCGTGCGCCGCCAGTTCCTTGCCGACCCCGCTCTCTCCGCGCAGCAGGACGGTGGCGGGGCTGCGCGCGGCCCGGGTCAGCAGCTCGTCGCACTCGCGCATCGCCGCCGAGCTGCCCAGCTTCAGCCCCCCGGCGGGCGCGGCCTCGGCGGGAGCGCTGGTGTTCCGGGTGAGCTCCTTCTTCACCACGTACAGGATCTCGTCGCGCTCGAACGGCTTCTGGATGAAGTCCGACGCCCCGCGCTTCATCGCCTCGACCGCGGTGGTGACCGTTCCGTGGGCGGTCAGCATCACCACCGGCACGTCGGGCCAGCCCTGCTTGATCCGGGTCAACAGCTCCAAGCCGTCCATGTTCGGCATCTGGATGTCGGAAATCACCAGGCCGATGAAGCGCTGATCGAGCACCTCGAGGGCGGCGCTCGCCGAGGACACCCACTGCGCGTCGTGCCCCGACTGGCGCAGCAGCCCCTCGAGCACCTTGCCGACCGCGGGATCGTCGTCGACCACCAGCACCGGAGCCGCCCCTGCCACTGCCACGGGAGTCATTAGAGGGCGACTGTACCCTGCAGCGACAGCGGGGCGGGCGGCCGTTACCAGATACCCATGGCCACCCGAGCAGAGAAGTTCCGGTACGAGCAGGAGCGAAGCAAACCCAAGCGCCCGCCACAGCCGAAGAAGCCCCGGCTGAACGCGGGGACGAAGAAGCCCCGCGGATTCGCGAACGGGACGATGCACGAGCACACCGGCCTGAAGGGCGATCAGCAGGCGACCGTGGTGCTGGAGGAAAACCACTCGGGCCGTCCCTCGCGCAAGACGACCCGCAAGAGCGCCCACGGGCACCGGGGCGGAGAGCAGCACGAGCGCGCGCGGATCAGCCAGGCCGGCCAGGCGTCGAGCCGGCACGGCCGCCGCGGCGGCTGAAGATCAGCGCTGGCCGAGCGCCGCCATCAGCCGCGCCCGGGCGCTCGCCAGCCCGTAGAGCGCCTGCACCCGCTGCGCGCCGGCGGTGGTGAACGCAACCTGTGCGTCGCTCAGCTCGAGGATGCTGCCGGCCCCCACTTCGTAGCGGCCCTCGGCGAGCGTCAGCCGCTCTTTCGCCGCGCTGAGCGCTTCCTCCGAGGCCGTGAGGGCCTGGGCGGCGGCGTCGACCGTCAGCCGCGCCTGCTCGACGTCCACCCGCACCTGCAGCCGGTAGGCGTCGCGCTGCGCCTCCAGCACCCGCTGCTGGGCCTGCGCCTCGGCAATCTGCGCGTGGGTGATCCCTCCCCCGAAGAGGTTCCAGTCGAGGGTCAGCTGAAACGAGAGGTTGGGGACGAAGCGATCGACCCGGGTGGCGGCCGCGGTGCCGTTGAGCCCGGCGCCCAGCCGCGGGAAGTAGCCGCCGCCCAGCGCCTGCACCCGCAGCGCCTGGGCCAGCAGCTTCTCTTCCCACTCGGCGGACTCGGGCCGCGCCTCCAGCGCCTGATCGATCAGCGCCTCGATCGGCCGCGCTTCCCCCGGCACCGGCCCGGGTGGGGCGTCCGTCACCTCGAAGTCGATGTTCGCCTCGCTGCCCATCGACTGGTTGAGCCGGGCGCGGGCGATCGCGTAGTCGTTGCTCGCCTTGAGCAGCTGCACCTTCGAGTTCGCCACGTCGGCCCGCGCCTGGGCCAGATCGATCGGCGCCCGCCGGCCCGCCTGCACGAACCCGTCGATCTGCCGCTGGTGCGCCTGCTGGTTCTCGAGCGAAGCGGTCGCCACCTCGACCAGCTCGGCCTGGGCCCGCGCAGTGAAGTACGCAGTGCGGACGTCGAGCGCGACCTGCACCGCGGTGGCGCGCTCGTTCTGTTCCTGGGCGCGAACGTTGGCCTGGGCCGAGCGGTAGCGCCCGAGGGTCTGGCCGAAGTCCCACAGCAGCTGGCTCACCATCGCGTCGGCCGAGAAGTAGTTGAAGGTGTCGAAGGTGGTGCCGGTCGAGGTCCCGTCGTCCTCGAGCCGGGGCAGCGCGCCGGGACGGGCGGAGAAGTTGGCCGTTCCGCGCTGGTAGCGCGCCCCGAGGTCGACCTGGGGCAGGGCAGGAGCGAGCGCCTGCCCGGCGAGCGCCCGCGCTCCCTCGGTGGTGGCCCGCGACTGGCGCAGCGCGGGCTGGCGCTGGGCGGCGGTGTCGAGCGCCTGCTGGAGGGTGAGCGATCTCCCCTGGCCTTCGACCGTCAGCAGCAAGGTGAGGGCGAGCGCGATCATTCGAACCTCAGCGCCTCGATCGGGTCGAGGCGGGAGGCCTTGCGCGCCGGGTAGAGCCCGAACCCCACCCCCACCGCCGCGCTGAACCCGACCGCCAGCAGCGCGATCCCCGGCCGCAGGATCATCGGCCAGTGGAACGCCGCCGCCAGCTGCCAGGCCACCGCCACTCCGAGCGCGATCCCCAGCAGCCCCCCGGCGAGCGAGAGGGCGAGGGCCTCGCTGAGGAACTGGGCGAGGATGTCGCGGGGCCGCGCGCCGACCGCCATCCGCACTCCGATCTCGCGCGTGCGCTCGGTGACGCTGACCAGCATGATGTTCATGATCCCGATCCCGCCGACCAGCAGCGAGACCGCGGCGATGCTCGCCAGCAGGGTGGTGAGGACCCGGGTGCCTTCCTGCTGGGCGTTGGCGATCTCCGAGAGGTTGCGAACCGAGAAGTCGTCCTCGGCGTCCTGGGCGAGGCGATGCCGATCTCGCAGCAGCGCGGCGATCTGCTGCTGGGCGCGG
>JAGSPQ010000009.1 GCA_018262385.1 Myxococcaceae bacterium
GCCGGGTACCGCGACTTCTACTGGGGCACCCTCGCCGCCTACGGCGGCGGCATCCTCCTCGCGGAGCTCACGCTCATCTTCCTTCAGACGCTGCTCGCGAGCGGCGTCCCCGTCGAGGGCGCCGCGGGGACGAGGGGACCCTTCCAGCTCGCGCCGACGACGGCGTTCATCGTCTCCTTCGTGGTGGCCAGCGCCGTCGCCTTCGCCGGGGGCGTCCTGGGGGCCGCGCGCGCCCGCCGCATCTCCTGGCCCGAGGCGACGATCGGCATCTGCTACTTCGGCCTGCCGCTGCCCGGTCTGTTGACCGGCCTCGCGTTCTCGCCCGACTTGCAGCTCACCGTCGGCTACCGCCTGCGCGAGGTGATCTACCTGGCCTCGCTGCTCGGGGACACCCGCCCCGAGATGAGCTACTGGCTCGTCTTCGCCGGCCTGGTGCTGGCGATGTTCCTCGGGCTGAACTTCGGCTTCGTCGCGACCTCTTCGGGCCGGCTCGACCTGCGCACCAACTACGAGCTGTTCGTCGCCTCGAGGCACGTCCAGGTCTTCCGCCCGCGGCTGCTGCTCGGTGCGTTCGCGGTGCTGATCCTCGGCATCGTCCCGCCGTTGATCATCTACTTCATCGTGATGGCGGCCCAGGCGCAGATCGAGCGCACCCGCATGCGCCGGCTGGGGATGAAGGACCCCTTGAAGGCGGCCGAGGCGCTCAACACCCTCAAGCTCAAGGCCCAGACCCCGACCGCGATGATGACCGCGCTGTCGGTGGGCGGGGTGGGGGTGGGGGTGATGGCGCTGATCATCGTGCTGTCGGTGATGAGCGGCTTCGAGCTCGACCTGCAGCAGAAGATCCTTGGCACCAACTCGCACGGCGTGGTCCTCAAGTACTCCGACTCGATGCCCGAGTACCCCGAGGTGATGGAGAAGATCCGCACCATCCGCGGAGTCGCCGGGCAGACGCCGTTCATCCTCAACGAGGTGATGATCAGCTCGGAAGGGAACATCTCCGGCGCGATGATCAAGGGCATCGACCCCGACACCATCGGCACCGTCACCGACCTGCCGAGCTACATGATGCCGGGCGGCAAGCTGGAGTGGCTCAACACCCCCGAGAAGATCGTCCGCAAGCGGCTGGCCCCTCTGGGCGGCGCCGCGCTCGACGATCGTCCCGCCAACCGGGCGCCGAAGCTGGACGACGGCGAGCCGAAGCTCGAGCGCGAGCCGCTGGGGGAGACCCCGCCGGCCGAACCCTCGCCGGTGCTGCCGGGGATCATCCTCGGCAAAGAGCTCGCCGCCTCGCTCAAGGTGGTGGTGGGCGACCGGATCAACGTCGTCTCGCCGCTCGGCGGAGAGCTCGGGCCCCAGGGGCCGATGCCGAAGAGCCGGCCGTTCCGCGTCTCCGGGATCTTCTACTCGGGGATGTTCGAGTACGACTCCAAGTTCGTCTACATCCACCTGAAGGAGGCCCAGTCGTTCTTCGGGCTCAAGGGCGCCAGCGGCATCGAGCTGAAGTTCGACGACGTCGACGACGCGCGGCGGCTCACCAAGGCGATCTACGACAAGCTCGAGGGCTACCCGTACCGGACCCGCGACTGGGGCGACATGAACAAGAACCTGTTCGCCGCCCTTCGGCTCGAGAAGCTGGTGATGGGCATCATCCTCAGCATCATCGTGATCGTGGCCGCCGGGCTGATCGTCGCTACGGTGATCATGCTGGTGCTCGAGAAGCGCAAAGAGATCGCGGTGCTCAAGGCGCTGGGGGTGCCCGACGGCGGAATCGTGAAGATCTTCCTCGCCGAGGGCCTGCAGATCGGCGTCGCCGGAGGCCTGCTCGGGCTGATCGCCGGGCTGGCCTGGTGCCTCTTCATCGAGAAGGTCGGCATCAAGCTCGACCCGAGCGTCTATTACATCCCCGCGCTGCCGGTGAAGATCGAGCCCTTCCAGACCGCGCTGTCGGTGGTGATCGCGATTCTCGTCACGTTCCTCGCCAGCATCTACCCGGCGCTCAAGGCCTCCCAGGTCGAGCCGGTCGATGGGCTGAAGGCCGAGTGATGGCTGCCTTCCTCGAGGTGAACAACGTCTTCAAGTCGTACTTCCTCAACGGGAAGCGGATCGACGTGCTCAAGGGCGTGAAGCTTACGATCGAGAAGGGAGAGCTGGTCTCGCTGATCGGCGCTTCCGGCTCGGGCAAGAGCACCTTCCTCCACGTGCTGGGCACCCTCGACGCCCCGGCCGCGGGGACGTTGCACTTCGAGGGCCGCTCGGTCTTCGAGATGAACGACGCCGACGTCGCCGAGTTTCGCAACCGGTCGATTGGGTTCGTCTTTCAGTCGCACTACCTGCTGCCCGAGTTCACCGCCGCCGAGAACGTGGCGATGCCGGCCCTGCTCCAGCGCAAGGACAAAGCGGTGGCGACGAAGCGGGCCCGCGAGCTGCTCGACCGGGTCGGCCTCGGCTCGCGCATGGATCACCGTCCCGGCGAGCTGTCCGGAGGCGAGTCGCAGCGGGTGGCCCTCGCCCGTGCCCTGATGCTCGAGCCGGCGCTGCTGCTGGCCGACGAGCCCACCGGCAACCTCGACCCGGCCACCGGCGAGGGGATTCACCAGTTGCTGCGGGAGGTCAACAAAGACCTCGGGATCACGGCGGTGGTGGTAACCCACAACGAAACCCTTGCGCGCTCGCTGCCGCGGCGGCTGCGGCTCACCAACGGCAAGGTCGTCGCTGCCGACTGAAATCGGCCCGCGTTTTCGCTCGTATGGGGCAGGCCTTTCCCCTAAGTACCCCCCGCATCGTGAGCCTGGGTCGCGCACCGCTTCTGGTTCTTTTCCTCGCGACGGCCGGGGTTCGCCCGGCGCATGCGCAGGCAGACGCCCCGGTGGTGTCGGATCCCGACGTCGGCGCCGACACGATCGTCGAGGTCCGCGTCGAGGGGAACAAGCGGGTCGAGCCGGAAGCGATCAAGCGCGCCCTGCGCAACAAAGAGGGGCGCCCGTTCGACCCGGCCCGCACCGCCGACGACCTCAAGGCCCTGTGGGCGCTCAAGTATTTCTCCGACATCCAGCTGCTCGTCCAGCGGCTGCCGCGGGGCATCGCCTACGTGGTCCGGGTGGTCGAGCGGCCGGCGGTGCGCGAAGTCCGCATCACCGGAAACGACGAGCTGTCCAAGGACGACTTCAAGGACACGATCGACATCCGGCCGTACAGCATCCTCGACATCGCCGCGATCCGCCGGAACCAGAAGAAGATCGTCGATAAGTACACCGAGAAGGGCCACTTCCTCGCCGAGGTCACCTACGAGCTGCAGCCGGTCGACGGGACGGGCGAGATCGACGTCGTCTACGTCATTCGGGAGAACGCCAAGGTTCAGGTCAAAGAGATCAACTTCCTCGGCGCGATCCGGGTGCCGGTCTCCGAGCTGAAAGACGTGATGCTGACCAAGGAGGGGGGCTGGCTCTCCTTCTTCGACAACAGCGGCGTGTACCGGGAAGAGATGTTCCAGCGCGATCTGCAGGTCGTGCAATCCGCCTATTACGACCGCGGCTTCATCAACGTGAAGGTCGACAAGCCCAACGTCACCCTCTCGCCCGACAAGCGCCACATCTACATCACCCTCAAGATCGAAGAGGGTGAGCAGTACTCGATCGGCAAGCTCGACTTCTCGGGCGACCTGCTGATCAGCAAAGAAGACATGACGACGCGGATGACCTCGCGCGCCGGCGAGATCTTCAACCGCTCGCTGCTGGCCCGCGACATCCAGGCGATCACCGACGTCTATTACGATCAGGGCTACGCCTACGCGAACATCACTCCGGTCACCGCGGTGAATGCCGAGGCGAAGACGATCGACCTCACCTTCGACATCCAGAAGGGAGAGCAGGTCACCATCGAGCGCATCGACATCGTGGGCAACACCAAGACCCGCGACAAGGTGATCCGCCGCCAGCTGCGCGTCTACGAAGGGGAGCTCTTCTCGGGCTCCGGGATGCGCAAGAGCAAGGAAAAGGTCACCCAGCTCGGCTTCTTCGAGACGGTCGAGGTCTCGCACAAGCCCGGCAGCGACAACACCCACGTGGTGGTGATGGTCGAGGTGAAGGAGAAGTCGACCGGCACCTTCCAGGTCGGCCTCGGCTTCAGCAACGTCGAGAGCTTCATCTTCACGGCGCAGATCGCCCAGAACAACGCCCTCGGCTGGGGCCAGTCGGTGTCGGCCAGCGCTCAGCTGTCGGGGCTGCGCAGCTTCGTCCAGCTGTCGTTCTACGACCCGTACTTCCTCGACACGAACTTCATCCTCTCGGCCGACTTCTACCGGACCCAGCAGGACTACTTCGGCTTCGTCCGCGACGCGACCGGCGGCAGCCTCAACGTCGGTTATTACCTGCTCGACGATCTGTCGGTGAACGTCGGGTACACGCGCGAGTACGTCACCGTTCAGCCGGGCCGCGACTTCGACGCCGAGATCCCGCTCTCGAACCAGTTCCGCAACGGAGTCACCAGCGCGTTCAAGGTCTCGGCCTCGTGGGATCGCCGCAACAACCGGCTGTTCCCCTCGAGCGGCTTCCTCCAGTTCGCCTCGGCGGAGTTCGCGCCCGGCTTCCTCGGTGGATCCTTCCTCTTCAACCGCTACACCGCCTACTCGCGCTTCTACTTCCCGTTGCCGCTGGGCATCGTGCTGAAGGCCAATGCCCAGATTGGCTACATCCAGCAGCTGGATCCGGCGCTGCCGCTGCCGATCTCCGAGATGTATTACCTGGGCGGGATCAACACCGTGCGCGGGTACCTGCTGCGGTCGATCACCCCCACCATCCTCGTCCCTTCGTCGACCCGGCCGGATGCCTCGGTGCAGACGTTCGGGGTCGGCGGCAACAAGCAGTTCATCTTCAACCTCGAGCTCGAGTTCCCGATCTTCGAGAAGGTCGGCATCCGCGGAGTCGTCTTCTACGACGCCGGCAACGCCTTCTCGCCCAAGCACAACTTCTTCCAGGAGCCGAACTTCAACGTGCCCCTGGGGCTGTTCCACTCGGTCGGGTTCGGGTTTCGCTGGTTCTCGCCGATCGGCCCGCTGCGCTTCGAGTGGGGCGTGCCCCTCAACCGCCGCAGCCCAGCCGATCAGCCGTTGCTGTTCGAGTTCACGATCGGCAACTCGTTCTAGGCCCGCCTGGCTACACGCAGGCCGAGATCGTCACCACCAGGCCGATCAGCACCAGCGCGGCGCCGGCCCCCAGCACCACCAGGTCGTCGATCGGCAGCCGGTGAATCTTCGCCATCACCACCGGGCTGCCGTCGCACCCGGCGCTCCCCACGTAGACCAGCTGCTCGCCGTCGATCAGGTGCATGTGGGCGGTGTGGAGCTCGAAGGACTCGACCACCTGCTGCAGCAGCTGCTTGACCACCCGCGGCAGCGGCTGCGAGCTGGTGCCGACCCGCGCCAGCCGCACCAGCAAAGCGCGCTGCCGATCGGGACCCAGCGAGGCTCGAGGAGAACGGCCCATCTGCCGGTAGGGCATAGCATCCGCGGCCGGGATAAATGGGGGCCATGAAAATCGTTCGAACCGCACAGGCGCAGTGGGTGGACGCGATGGCGAAGGGCTCGTTCGGCCAGCGCCGCAAGGCCCTCGGAGGAGAGAAGCTCAGCTGCGGGCTGTGGGAGCTGCCGCCGGGGAAGAAGTCGTTTCCGCTTCATTCCCACCACGTCACCGAGGAGGCGATGTTCGTGATCTCCGGCACCGCCAAGGTGCGCACCCCGGAAGGGGTGACCGAGCTGGCCGCGGGCGACTACGTCTCGTTTCCCCCCGGCGGCCTCGCCCACCAGCTGATCAACGACGGCACTGAGCCGATGGTCTACCTGGCGATGTCGGCGACCCAGGGAGTGGACATCGTCGAGTACCCCGACTCGGACAAGGTGGCCGCCGCGGTCGGCGCCTACCCCAACACCAAGCGGTACATGTTCAAGAAGGGTGATCAGGTCGAGTACTTCGCGGGAGAAAAGGACGCGACCTGACCGCGCGTACTAAACAGGACGCCTTCCCAAGGGGGCCGCACCCATGTTTCGTCGCTTCTCGAACAGCTGGCAGTTGGTGCAGTCGAGCGCCGCCGTGCTTCGCGCCGACAAAGAGCTGATCATCTTTCCGATCCTCTCCACCATCGGAGTGCTGCTGGTGACCGCGGCGTTCATCGTGCCGATCGTCCTCACCGGCCGGGGCGAGGAGCTCGGGGACAGCCCGCTGAGCTTCCTGATCGCGTTCCTCTTCTACTTCGCGAGCTACTTCGTGATCTTCTTCTGCAACTCGGCGCTGGTCGGGGCGGCGATGATCCGGCTGCGCGGGGGAGACCCGACCGTCAGCGACGGCCTGAAGATCGCCTTCGCCCACCTGGGCCCGATCATGGGCTACGCGCTGGTCTCGGCGACGGTGGGAATGGTGCTGCGCGCGATCCAGCAGCGGGCCGGCCTGTTGGGGCGGATCCTGGTGAGCCTCGTCGGCTTCGCCTGGAACGTCGGCACCTTCCTCGCGGTGCCGGTGCTGGTGACCGAGAAGATCGGCCCGATCGGCGCGGTGAAGCGCAGCGTGGCGCTGCTGAAGAAGACCTGGGGCGAGCAGGTGATCGGCAACGGCGGCATCGGGCTGGTCTTCGGCACCCTGATCTTCGGCGCCATCCTGGTCGGGGGCGCGCTGATCGCGATGGCCGCCTCGATCCACTCGGCGCCGGCGTTGATTGCGGCGATCGGCCTGGTGGTGCTGGCGGTGATGGTGCTGGCGATCCTCAACGCGACGCTGTCGAGCATCTACACCGCGGCGGTCTACCTCTACGCGGCCGAAGGCGCGACTGGCTCGATGTTCGACCCCGCCCAGATCCAGGGCGCCTTCCGCGCCAGGTGATCTCGCGCGCGGTCGTCACCGGAGCGACTGGGCACGTCGGCAACGCCCTCGTCCGCCACCTGCTCGAGCAGCAGATCCCGGTGCGCGCGCTGGTGCGCGGCGACGCCAGCGCGCTCGAGGGGCTGGAGGTGGAGCAGGTGGAGGGGGACCTCAACGACCTGGCTTCCCTCGAGGCGGCGTTCGCGGGCGCCGAGGTGGTCTTCCACTCCGCCGGGCTGGTGAGCATCACCACCGGCAACGAGGCCGAGCTGGAGAAGGTCAACGTCGAGGGCACCCGCAACGTGGTGACCGCCTGCCAGCGCGCCAGAGTCCGCCGGCTGGTCTACACCAGCTCGGTGCACGCGCTCACCGAGCTGCCCGGCGCCGGGGTGCTCGACGAGACGGCGGGGTTCGATCCGGCGCGGGCCCACGGCCCCTACGGCAAGTCGAAGGCGGCCGCGTCGCAGCACGTGCAGCAGGTGGCGCGGGCGGGGCAGCTCGACGCGGTGCTGGTGCTCCCCACCGGCTGCGTCGGGCCCTGTGACTTCCGCTTCTCCGAGCTGGGCAACCTGATTGCCCGGGTCGGCACCGGCCGGATGCCGATCATCATCGGCGGCGGCTACGAGTGGGTCGACGTCCGCGACGTCGCGGCGGGCACGCTCCAGGCGGCGCTGCGGGGAAAGAGCGGCGAGGCGTACCTGCTCAACGGCGCGCGGCTGTCGACGGGCGAGCTGTGCGCGGCGGCGGCGAAGGCGGCGGGAGTGCGGCCGCCGCTGCTCGCCCTGCCGCTGTGGGTCGGGCGGGCGATCGCGGTCTTCGGGCCTCCCTTCGAGCGGCTCACCGGGCGGCGCGCCCTCGTCACCCCGTACGCCATCCACACCTTGAGCGCGAAGTTCACCGTCAGCAGCGACAAGGCCCGCCGCGAGCTCGGCTTCACCTCGAGGCCGGTCGAGCAGTCGCTGGCCGACGCGTGGAACTGGCTGGCGACCGACCCGAAGAGCCCGATGCGGCGATCGCTGAAGGTCGGGCCGGGGCGCCGGTTTCCGGCGTAGCGCGCGCGGCGGGGCCAGCCGCTTCAGCTCTTTGGGGTGTACCTGTTGGGCGACCGCACATACTTTTCGGGCTTGACCCGCAGCGGCCCCGTCCCACCTCCGAAGGATCGCTCTCCCGCACCGCGGCTCGAAGCGGCGCTGCTCGCCGTTCTCGTGGCCTCGTGCAGCGGTCTCTACAGTCCCACCGACGGTGGGGGAGCGGGCGGCGGCGCGGGTGGTGGTGGTGGCCTCGGCGGAGGAACCGCTGGCGGGCTCGGTGGCGGGCTCGGTGGCGGGCTCGGTGGCGGGCTCGGTGGCGGGCTCGGTGGCGGGCTCGGTGGCGGGTCCGGTGGCGGGTCCGGTGGCGGGCTCGGCGGAGGAGCCGGTGGCGGGTCCGGTGGAGGCAGCTTCGCGTTCACCCGACTGGCCGCACCGGACGCCGGGCGCTTCACCGCGGTGACGGGCCGCTCGGCCAACGACCTCTGGATTGGCACCGCCAGTCCGGGCGCGATCTGGCACTTCAACGGAACGGTCTTCACCAAGGTCTACGACCTGCCCGGTGGGCGCGAGGTGCGCGGGCTGTACGCCTCACCGCAGGGGGTCGTCTTCGCCACTGCTCCGGGCGGCTCCTTCACCTGCGGGGCGGCGTGCGACTCGGTTGGCGCCGGCTTCAGCGAAGATCCGATCACCAACGATGTGCGTGGCGTCTGCGGAGCGTCGGCCAGCGAAGCGTACGTCGCCACCTACTTCCGGATCGACGCCACCAGCGGCAACAGCCTGCTGCGCCACTGGAATGGCACCACCTGGGCAACGCCGATCATCACCTCCAACGTCAAGGAGATCACCTCTTGCACCGTTCTTCCCGGCAGCGGCCGGGTGATCATCCCGGGCGAGCAGGACTTCCTCAACTACCGCGCGGACGCCGGGTCCGGCAGCGACTACGGCGCGCTGACCGGGGCGCAGCGGTGGCTGGCGGTCTCCACCGACCACGTCGACGGCGGCGCGTTCGCGGTGGGGCAGCACCGCCGCGTCCTCCGCCGCGCTCCGAACGGAAACTGGAGCAACGCGTTCAACCCGAGCCCGGACGCGGGCGAAGAATTCCGCGCGGTGGTCGGGCTCTCTCCCACCGAGGCGTGGGCGGGCGGCGACCCACTGCCCAACCAGGTCCTCGCCCGCTGGAATGGGGTCGGCTGGAGCTTCGTCAGCGTGACCCCGGCCGACCTGTCGACCTGGGGCATGTGGGCCGCCGATCCGAATACCTTCTTCATCGTCGGCAGCGACTCGGCGGGTGGGGTGGTGCTGCGCGCGGCGCGCTGAGTCGGGCCCCGCTGTTGACGGCTCGTCCGCTATAACGGATAGTCCTCTTCCGTTGTAACGGATGGATGTCTGCTGAGCGGAGCGGTGAGATGAGATCGGCGGTGGAGCGCAGCGCAGGAAAGAAGCGGACCCCCCGGGCGGCCGGTCTCGACGCCCGCGGGCACGAGGTCGCCCACCCCGATGCCGCGCCGGATCTGGCGCCCACGGTCGGAAAGAACCTGCGCCACCTCCGCTCGAGCCGTGGCCTGTCGCTCGAGAAGCTGGCCCAGGCCTCGGGCGTGAGCCGGGCGATGCTCGGTCAGGTCGAGCTCGGTCAGAGCGCGCCGACGATCAACGTGCTGTGGAAGATCGCCCGGGCGCTCGACGTGCCGTTCTCGGCGCTGATCAGCAGCAGCGCGCCGCGCGGCTCGCGGGTGTTGCGGGCAGCGCAGTCGAAAAGGCTGATGTCCCACGACGGCACGTTCGTGTCGCGCGCGCTCTTCCCTTTCGACGCGCCCCGGCGGGTCGAGTTCTACGAGCTGCGGTTCGCGCCCCGGGCGGTCGAGCTGGCCGAGCCCCACCCCGCGGGTACCACCGAGAACCTGGTGGTGACCGCCGGCAAGCTCGAGGTCGAGGCGGGTGGAGAGCGGCACGCCCTCGAGGCCGGGGACGCGATCTTCTTCGAGGCCGACGCGCCCCACGCCTACCGGAATCCGGGTGGCAAAGAGGCGCTGGTGTACCTGGTGATGACGTACGCCGAGGGAGCAAGCCATTGAAGGCGAGAGCTGCGGACCCGTGGACGGATCTGGCGGTGATCGACCAGCGCGCGCCCCGCTTCAACCAGGCGGTGGTGGCGGTGCTGGTGCTGGTCGCCTCCGCAACCGGCTTCTGGCCCTTGCTGGCGCTGCTCGCGCTGCAGCTGGCGGTCGGCCTGACCTTCGGCCGCAAGTACTGCCTGCCCTGCGTCGCCTACTTCGTCTGGGTTCAGCCCCGGTTCGGCGAAGGGCCGCTGGAGGATGCGCGCGCTCCGCGGTTCGCGAATCTGATCGGAGTCGCGGTGTTGACTGCGGCGAGCGCCGCCTACCTCGCCGGCGCGCCCCGGGTGGGCTGGTGGCTGGGGCTGACCGTCGGTGTGCTGGCCAGCCTGGCGGCGGTGACCGGGCTGTGCGTGGGCTGCCAGATCTACCGGCTGCTCGCCCGCCTGAAGGGGGTGAAGCAGAAGGTGATCGAGCGGCTCGACCTCGACGCGCCGATCACGGACGGCACGGTGGTGCACTTCACCCACCCGCTGTGCAGCGACTGCCACACCCTCGAGCGCGAGCTGACCGGGCAGGGCTGCACCCTGGTGAAGATCGATGTTTCGAAGCGGCCTGACCTCGCCCGCAAATACGGGATCACGGTCGTGCCCGCGGCGTTCGAGGTGCTCGCCACCGGGCAGATCGTCGCCCGCCTCGCCTGAGGCTGCCGTGCGCGAGCCACCCGCAGGTGTCGAGAAGGGCAGCGGGTCCTGACCGAGCCACACCCGGCGGGCCGGCGAAAGCCGGCTACAGCTTCATCTGGATCACCGGGCATGCGAGGTCGGTCTTCTTCCAGGTCTTCAGGTGGGAGGCACTCGGGCTTTTCGAGCTCATCAACGCGTTCGAGCAGCAGCTCGCGACCCGGCAGGGAGGCAAGACACGGCGGGGAGTCGAAGAGCGGTCGCGGCTTCAGGCCGGGCGCGGGTCGGGCAGCCGCAGCGCCAGCACTGCGCTGACGACGAAGCCGGCGAAGAACCCGGCGGCGATCATCGGCAGCGTCATCGGAAACCGGCCCGTCAGCGACGGCTCGATTCCCACCGTCACCGCCCACCCGGCGACCAGCGCCGCCTGCCACGCCCCGCCGGCCAGCCCCTGCAGCGGCAGGCCCGCTCCGCCCCGCCTCAGGCCGAAGATCAGCAGCGCCTGCAGCGCGAAGGCGGGGGCGAGCACCACCGAGCCGAGCATCGTCCCGAGCAGGAAGTGGAGGATCGTGATCCCCGCCCCGCGGTCGACCACGTCGGCGGCGGTCTGCACCGCGGTGTGCAGCAGCGCGGCCAGCGGGACGCCCAGCACCAGGTGCCAGACGACGAGCGGGCCGAGCCTGGGGGTCACCGGCGGCTCAGTACACCGAGTTCGAGTAGACCTCGCTGATCGAGCGCTGGGCCTCGAGCAGCTGCAGGTAGCTCTTCAGCGCGGCAGTGGTGTACGGCTCCTGGGGGTCGAGCAGCGCCTTGAGCTCGTTGGCCCGGGAGATCATCCGCGCCGCGACGCCGGTCTCGAGGATCCCGCTCAGGTACGAGACCGCGGTGTACGTCTTGCCGCTGTACGGGTCGGCGAAGGTGACCAGCGGCAGGGTGGAATTGATCTGCGCGCCGTTGCCGGCCAGCCACACCCGGGTGCTGTCGGAGAAGGTCGGGTCGAAGGTGGCCGGAATCAGCGCCGAGCCGAGGCTCGCCATCCACAGCTGGACGGTGAAGCCGAGCGCCGGGTCGACCGGCAGGGTGCCGGCGGGAGGGATGGTGATCGTCGAGGAGATCGGCCGGTGCTTGTAGCTGGTGCCGTCGAACACCGGGGCGAGGCGATCCCACCGGTCGGTGAGCGCCGCGCCGTACACGTCGAGCATCTGCCGGGGATACAGCCGCCAGTAGTTGATCGAGAACTCCCTCAGGTCGGCCGCGACGTCCTTGCCGATGAAGTACGTCTCGGGGTCGGTCAGCTCGGCGAGGGCGGCGACCTTGTCGACGAAGCTGCCGACGTTGCGAACCCGCTCGTACCAGAAGTAGCCCGAGTCGTATTCCCACTGGGTGTTGAAGTACCGCGCCTGGCCCAGCCCGAGGGTGAAGCCGGGGGTGCCGGTGCCGTAGTCGTCGAGGTACCAGGCGTCGCGGTTGTCGTCCCCCGAGTAGGTGAAGTACTTGCCGGGCTCGGGCATCATCAGCATCTCGCCGAGGAAGTCGAAGGTCTGGGTCACCGCCACCGTGTACGGGCCGTAGCCGTCGGCCGAGGTCCAGAACGCCGGCGTCACCGCGCCGTCGTAATAGGCCTTATCCAGCACGTAGAACTGCATCATCGTGCGCAGGGTGCCGAGGTACCGGCCGTAGAGCCGATCGAGGGACCAGTCGGGGTTGAAGCCCAGCCGCTCGCGGCGGAAGGCGTCGAACAGGTAGTAGTTGCGGTATTGGGTCATCGCCGAGGACGCGACCTCGAACGGATCCGCGCCGCGATCGAACGCCTCGCAGCCCGTCGACGCCGCCTCGAACTCGTCCGAGCAGAACTGGTAGGGGACCACCATCCGCTTCTGGGCATCGACCTCGACCTCGTCGGGGTAGGCGCAGGTCGGGGAGAGGATCTCGCGCTTGAGGCTCGAGAGCGGCACGGTGGCGCGCGCCTCGATTCCCACCAGGGTCGGCAGCTTCGAGTAGTGCGAGACGACGTAGTCGTTGCCGCTGCAGTCGACCAGGATCGGCAGCGCCGAGCCGTAGCTCACCGAGGCCTGCAGCGCGCCCATCAGGTACGGGTTCTTCACGTCGGTGAAGACCTCGACCAGCTGCCCGTAGCCGAACTTCAGCGCCGCGGCGTCGTACTTCCCCAGCCCCTGGATGTCGGAGTTGAAGTTCGCCCCGTAGTCCATGATCGACGAGGCCTGGAACTCGCTGATTCCGGCGCGCAGCCCGTTGGGCATCACCAGGCCCTCGAGCTCGGCCTTGGTCGGCTCTTCGAGGTGGCGCGGTCTGGGGACCTTCGTCCCGTTGGCGGTGCGCAGATCCCAGTACTGCTTGGGGTAGTTGAGCGCGTCGTAGCTGCCCGCGAAGTTGTGGCGCAGGCCGACGGTGTGACCGACCTCGTGCAGCGCG
>JAGSPQ010000333.1 GCA_018262385.1 Myxococcaceae bacterium
CGCCCAAGGCCCACGGGGCGCGGGCGTCGCAGCTGGCGACCCTCCAGGGGCTGTACCACGAGCGGTTGATCGACCCCCGGCTGGGCGAGCTGCTGGCGAAGATGAGCGCCGCGTCGGGCGACGAGCAGGCGATGGTCCGGGTGCTCGGGCAGGAGCGCGATCGCGCGGTCAAGGTCCCCGCCCGGCTGGTCAAAGAGCTGTCGGACGCGCAGTCGAGCGCGCTGGCGGCCTGGCGCAAGGCGCGCGACGCGAAGGACTTCCAGATCTTCCGCCCGGCGCTCGAGCACCTGCTCACCCTGCGGCGCGAGCAGGCCGACGCCTACGGGTACGGGGCGGGCGAAGAGCGGTACGACGCGCTGCTCGAAGGCTACGAGCCGGGGATGCGGGTGAAGCGGCTGACCCCGGTGCTGAGCCAGCTCAAAGACAAGCTGGTGCCGATCGTCGAGAAGCTGTGCGCCGCGCCTCCCCCCCAGGACGTGTTCGCCGGCAAGCGCTTCGCCCCCGACGCCCAGTGGGCTTTCACCGTCGAGCTGCTGCAGGCGATGGGGTTCGATCTCGAGGCCGGCCGGCAGGACAAGAGCATCCACCCCTTCACCGGCGGCACCCACGCCACCGACGTGCGGCTGACCACCCGGATCAACGAAGAGACCCCGCTGCCCGCGCTGTTCGGCACCATCCACGAGGGGGGCCACGGGCTGTACGAGCAGGGCTTCTCGCCCGAGCACTTCCGCACTCCGCTCGCCGCCGCACCGTCGATGGGGCTGCACGAGTCGCAGTCCCGTTTGTGGGAGAACGTGGTCGGGCGCAGCCGCCCGTTCTGGTCGCATTTCTACCCGTCGCTGCAGCGGCACTTCCCCGCCCAGCTGGGCGCGGTCGGGCTCGACGCGTTCCTCGCCGCGGTCAATCGGGTCGAGCGGACCTTCATCCGGGTCGAGGCCGACGAGGTCACCTACAACCTCCACATCGTGCTGCGGTACGAGCTCGAGGTGGCGCTGCTGCGCGGCGAGCTGCAGGTGCAGGATCTGGAAGGCGCCTGGAACGAGAAGACCCGGGCGCTGTTCGGCCTCACCCCGCCGACCCCGGTGGTGGGCGTGCTGCAGGACATCCACTGGGCGTGGGGCGAGCTGGGCTACTTCCCGACCTACGCGCTGGGCAACCTGTACTCGGCGTCGCTCTACGCCTGCGCGAAGAAGCAGGTGCCGGACCTCGAGGCGTCGATCGCGAAGGGCGACCTGCTGCCGCTGCGCGACTGGCTGCGCTCGAAGATTCACCGCGAGGGCTACCGGCTCGAGGCGGAGGATCGGATTCGCCAGGTGACGAAGCACGGGCTGACCGACGTCGACTTCGTCGCCTACCTCAACGAGAAGTACTCGGCGCTCTACGGCGTGGCGCTGTAAGCGCTCACAGCTCGCCCAGCTTCCGCATCAGCACCGACAGGAAGCAGCAGGCGAACGGCCCCCCCACGCCCAGCACCACCCAGAGCCAGACCCGGTTCCCGGTGTTGACCTTCGCGGCGGGAATCACCTGCGGCCGCGCGACCGGCGACAGCGCGATCGGCGTGGCATCGAACGACTGCGGCGGCAGCGGCGGGGTGAAGACCGGCGTCGCGGCCGGCTGCCCCGGCACCGACCACCCCGTCACCTTCGCGGGGGTGGGCTGCCTGGGGGGCGAGGTCTTCCCCATCAGCATCGAGTGGCTCTCCACCGGCCTGGCCGGCGCCGGCCCCGAGGTCGCCCGCAGCTTCCCCGGCGCCCACGGGCCGCTGCTGGCGGTGCGCAGCGCGTCGCCCATCTGCTGGGCGGTCTGCCAGCGGTGCTCCCGATCGCGCGCCAGCCCCTTGTCGATCGCCGCGCAGAGCGGGGCCGGCACCCCGGGAGCGAGGGTCGACAGCGGCGGCGGCACCTCGGTGCGGACCTTCACCACCAGCTCGGCGTAGCTCTGCGCCTCGAACGGCAGCCGCTTCGCCAGCAGCTCGTAGAGCATCACCGCGACCGAGTAGAGGTCGCTGCGTCCGTCGACGCTGCGGGCGTCGAAGAACTGCTCGGGCGCCATGTAGGTCGGAGTTCCCATCGCGACGCCGGTCATCGTCAGCCCGCTGGTCTCGCCCTCCTGGTGCATCTTCGAGATCCCGAAGTCGAGCAGCTTGACGAAGTCCCGCTCGCCCCGCCGGACGATGAAGACGTTGGCCGGCTTCATGTCGCGGTGGACGATGCCCTTCGCGTGCGCGGCGGCGAGCCCCTCGAGCACCTGGAGGGTGATCTGAATCAGCCGCTGCGGATCGTCGCCGCCCTCGCGGTAGACGAGGTCCTTCAGATCCCACCCGTCGAGGAACTCGAGCGCGAGGAAGGCCTGGCCGTCGGTCACTCCCGCGTCGAGCACGCCGACGATGTGCTCGCTGCCGACCGCGCCGGCCGCCTTCGCCTCGCGCATGAACCGATCGAGCATCGATTGGTCGGCGCCCAGTTCCTTCTTCAGCAGCTTGAGCGCGACCGTCGCGTCGGTGTGGACGTGGCGCGCGCGGTACACGGTGCCGAAGCCGCCCTGGCCGAGCAGGCGCTCGATCCGGTAGCGATCGACCTGCTGGCCGATCAGCCCCGGCGCGCCCATCGCCAGCCCGGTGGCCGGGCACTTGAGCACCCCGTCGGCGTGGGTCTGTCCGCAGTGGAGGCAGCTCACGGTTGGCGGGTCTCCACGATGAGCGGCTTCTACCCCGGCCGTGGGGTGCTATCCATCGGCCGATGTCCTGCCCCGCCGTGCTCTTCACCGATTCGATCCAGCCCCGCTCATCCCCAGCTCCTTCGCGGGACGGGCGGGTCGGGCGCCAGGACCTCCACCCGAGATGACTCCGGTGCTCCCCACCCAGGCGTGGCGGATCCGCGCGGTGGCCGCGGCGGTGGCGCTGATTCCCGCGGTGGTGGCGGTGGCGCAGCTGGGCCGGCTGCATCCAGACGAGGTGTTCCAGACCCTCGAGCCGGCGAACTACCGCGCCTTCGGCTACGGGATCCTCGCCTGGGAATGGCAGGTCGGCCTGCGCAACTGGGCGGTGCCCGGGTTGTTCGCCTGGCTGCTGAAGGCCGGCGCCGCGGTGGGCCTCAACGATCCGCTCGCCCGCCGCGCGTTGCTCGAGGTGCCGCAGTACGCGCTCCACCTGGCGATGCTGCTCGCCGTCCATCGCCTCACCGCGCGCCGGGTCTCGTCCCTGCTGGCGGCGGCGTCGATGGTCCTCGTCGGCCTCTACGGCCCGGTCGTTCACTTCGCCGGGCGGACGATGGGCGAGTCGTTCAGCGCGGCGCTGCTGGTGCTGGCGATCGAGCGGCTCGACGCCGCCCGCGAGCGGCCGTGGCACGTCGCCGCGGTGGGAGGAGCCCTGCTCGGCCTGGCGGTGGTGACCCGCTACGGCTCGGCGGTGGTGGTGGTCGCGGCGCTGCTGTGGCTGCTGGCGACGCGGGCGTGGAAGCCGCTGCTGTTCACCACCCTGGGAGGGCTGGTGATCGCGCTCGCACTCGGCGCCCTCGACTGGGCCACCTGGGACGCGCCGTTTCACTCGCTGCGCAAGTACGTCGACTTCAACCTGGTCTCGGGGCAGGCGGCCGCCCAGTTCGGCTCCCAGCCCGGCTGGTTCTACCTGCCGCTGCTCGGGTGGCTGGGGCTGTGGGCGTGGCCGGGGCTGGTGCTGGGGGCGGTGCGGCGCAGGGACGGCGTGTCGCTGGCTGGCTTCTGTGGCCTTGCCTACGTGGTGGCGATCTCGCTCACCCCGCACAAGGAAGCGCGGTTCCTCTACCCCGGGCTGGTGCTGCTGCTGGTGGCCGCCACCCCTCCGTGGCTGGCGCTGCTCAGCCGGCTGGCGCCGCAGCGCGCGCTGCCGTTCCTCGGAGCGTCGGTGGTGGCCTGCGTCGCGATCCTGGTCTTCCCCTCTCCCTTCCGGCCCGAGCGGCCCGAGCAGTTCCGGCTGGTGGTCAAAGCCGCGCGCGAGGCGACCGGGCTGGTGATCGTGAACGAAGGCGTGTGGGGCGCGCCGGGCTTCTTCTACCTGGGCAAGAACATCCCCTGGTTCCCCTGCGACTTCGCCGAAGACGGGCGGTTCGTGCAGGCGATGGCGATGCCCACCTTCAACCGGGCGGTGATCTGGGACGACCGCGCCCTCGCGCAGCTGCAGCAGGCGGGGTTCCAGGTGCTCCAGACCGACGGGCCGGCGAAGCTGCTCGGCCGGTAGTCCTTCGTCGTCCGCCCGTGCAAGTGCGCCGTCAGTCGACCCAGGGCCGCGCCTGCTTCACCACCAGCTTGCCCGCCGCGGTGACCTTGAACTCGATGTCCATCGCGAACGAAGGATCCGCCTGGGCGCCGTAGAGCTTCTTGAAGTGCGCCTGCAGCTTCGCCATCGCGCCCGTCAGCTCGGTCAGCTGCGCCCTGGTCATCACGCTCTTGTTGCCCGTCGTCTCGCTCGAGTGGCGGATGTACTGGGTCTCGTACTCGCCGTGCTCGCCGATCGCCGAGATCAGCATCTCGTCCGGGGTCGCGTTCGGATCCGGGTTCGTCACCAGGCTCTCGCCCACCTGCACGTTGACGTAGAAGCCGGGCCAGTTCGGGTCGTAGACGTTCTTCGTCACCGCCACGCCGTTCGACACCTCGTCATCGAAGTTGTCGGTCAGCAGCACGCCCATCGCCGCGCTCAGGTGATCGATGCGGTGGAACTCGCGCTCCTCGAACGCCCGGTAGTTCCACAGCGACGCCCACACCTGCTTCACCGTGTTGCCCAGGTGCCCTTCGTCCGGACGGTGGGTGTACGAGTCGTAGAGCCCCGCGCCGTTGAACCCCTTGAGGTCCTCGTTGTTGGTCGAGCTTCGCGCCCGAATCGCCTGCCCGGGAGGGAACTTCTTCTGCGCCGCTTCCAGCTGGGCCGCCAGCTCGGGCGGGATCGTCGCCCGCTCCAGCTTCTGCTGGAACGCGCGCAGCTTCTGCTCGCGCACCGCCGGGTCGGCCTTGAACGCCGGGTCGGCCATCATCGCCGTGGCCTGCGCGTACAGGCCGTTGGCCTTCATGAACTTGTCGTAGAACGAGAACGGCACCGCCAGCTGCCCCGCGCCGGTGTTCGCCGGCAGGATCTTCTTCAGCTCGGCCAGGTTCGACGCCTTCGCGCCGTACGCCTTCACCGACGCGAAGCCCATTTGGTCCAGCGAGGCGATCTTCGTCACCGTCAGATCGCGCGGCGGCTTCTGCGCCCGCGGCGGCCGCACCCCCTCGAGCCACGCGTCGGCCTGCGCCTTCGTCGCT
>JAGSPQ010000334.1 GCA_018262385.1 Myxococcaceae bacterium
CCACCGCCGCAGTCGCCGTCGACGGCGCAGGTGTACTTGAGGTCGTCGCCCAGGTTTACCTTGCAGGTGGCGAGGCCGAGCACCGCACCCACTGACAGGGAAAGGAAGGTGACCCGGGTCAGGGGGGATTTCATTGTCGGTTCGAAGGTCGTGGATACGGGCCGCAAAGGCAAGTGCCGAATGCCGCCCCGGCCACGCGCGCTAGCGAAGCTGCAGGCTCATCACCCGGGTCAGCAGCGCGATCGCGACCCGATCGACCGTGGCCGCGGCGCCCCGTCCGAGCTTCTCGCGCAAGGTCGACTCGGGCTGGAAGGTGACCCGATAGACGTTCGCGTCCGGCGCGCGGCGGATCAGGTAGTCGTCGCTGGTGCTGATCTGATCGACCAGCCCCAGCTCGATCGCGCGCAGCGCCAGCCAGTATTCGCCGGTCGCCACCTTGTTGACGTCGAGCTTCGGCCGCTGCGCCTTCACGAACTCCTTGAAGAGCGCGTGGGTGTCCTCGAGCTGATCCTGGAACTTCTGCCGGCCCTTGTCGGTGATCTCTCCGAAGATGCTCACCGTCCGCTTGAACTCGCCGGCGGTCATCTCGTTGAACTCCACGTCGTGCTTCTTCAGCAACTGGTGCACGTTGGGCACCTGGGCGACGACTCCGATCGAGCCGATGCTCGAGAAGGGCGCCGCGACGATCGTGTCGGCGATGCAGGCCATCATGTAGCCGCCGCTGGCCGCCACCCGATCGATGCAGACGGTGACCTTGAGCTTCTTCTCCTTCAGCCGCAGCAACTGGGCGGCGGCGAGGCCGTAGTGGGGCACTGCGCCGCCGGGGCTCTCCAGCCGCACCACCACCTCGTCGTCGGCCGCGGCGGCGGCGGTGATCGCGGTGACCTCTTCGCGCAGGCTCTTCACCGCGGTGGCGAGGATGTCGCCCTTGAAGTCGAGGACGTAGACGCTCGGCCTGGGCGCCGGCTTGGCGGGCTTCGCCTTCTTGCGTTCCTTCATCAGCTGCCGGAAGTCCTTCCGCTGCAGCACCGAGTGGCGCAGCGCATCGCCCAGCGCTTCGAACCGCTCGTTGAGCAGGCGCACGTGCAGCCGGGCCCCTCCGCCGCCGCGCCGCCGGCGGCTCAGCCCGAAGACGACGAGGGCGGTCGCGACGATGGTGGCGAAGATGATGAAGCCCTTGGCGGCGAAGGCGAGGGTTTCGTAGACGATGTCCATGTCCGCGTCTCGTAACGCGGAGCGGCCCCCGGTGCCATCAGAGCCTGAAGCATCGCGCCGGCTCGAGAGCTCGCGGTGGCGCTGTCGGAGAATGGGAACGCCGGGCCAGAGCGAATATCCTCCCGCCCATGGTCCAGCGCGTGTGTCCGTCGTGTTCCGGAGCGATGAAGCCGTTTCAGGCGGGGCGGTTCGAGCTCGATCGCTGCACCTTCTGCCGCGGGCTCTGGTTCGACGGGGGGGAGCTCGAGGCGGTGCTCGGCAAGAAGCTCGCTCCCACCTTCGCTCCAGGCGCCCAGACCAGCCGCAAGTGCGCGACCTGCGCGAAGCCGATGCTTCCCGCCGAGGTGGGCAGCCTGCAGGTGGAGGTCTGCCGGATCGATCGGGGGATCTTCCTCGACGAGAACGAGCTGACCGCGCTCAACGGGGGAAAGAGGGTCACCGTCGGTCCCCAGCAGCCCGCCGCTCCGCCGCGGCCGGAGGCGAAGGTGAAGGACGACGTCACTTCCTGGCTCGACTCGCTCGGCGTTTAATCCCGCGTCTCGATCGCCCGCACCTCGGCCTCGTCGAGGGTGAAGCCGAGCACGTCGAGATCCTCGCGCATGTGAGCCGGGTCGGTGGTGCCGGTCAGCGGCAGCATCCCGGCCTGGAGCGCGAAGCGGAACACCACCTGGGCGGCGGTGCGCCCGTGGGCCTGGGCGAGCTGCCGGACCTTCGCGCTGCGCAGCACCTCCGGGTTCGCCGTCAGCAGCGAGAACCCCTGGTAGACGATCCGGTGGCGCGCGCAGAACGCGCGGACCTCGGCGTCCCAGCCGCGGCTCGCGTAGCAGCGGTTCTGCACCCAGGCCGGGGGGATCTTCGCCTTCCCGGCCAGCGCCTCGAGCTGGGCGAGCGTGACGTTGCTCACCCCCCGCGCCCGGGCCCGCCCGTCGGCGGCGAGCGCCTCCATCGCGCCCCACGCTTCCCAATCGGCCGGGCCCAGGCCGGTGCGGCGCGAGGGCCCGTGGAGCAGGTAGGAATCGAGGAAGTCGGTGCCGAGGTGCTCGAGCGAGCTGGCGAACGACTGCTGGACCTGGGTGGCGACGTCGGCCTTCGGATCGTAGGGAAGCCGGTGATCCTGCCCGTCGAGGAAGGTGAACTTCGTCTGGAGGAACAGCTCCTCGCGGGCAATCCCCTGCTGCCGGTACGCCTCGGCGAGCGCCTGGCCCACCGCGGCCTCGTGGTAGTGCTTGCGCTGGTTGGCGGTGTCGATGCCGCGGAAGCCGGCGGCCAGGGCGAGCAGCACCAGCCGCCGCGTCTCGTCCTCCTTCCACGCGGTGCCGTAGAGGAAGCTGGGTCTGGCGGCGGGCGGGCTCACCCCGAGGAGACTAACGTCCGGCCATGGCGAAGGTGTCAGCGGGGTTGCTGTTGTTCCGTCGGACCCCCGGCGGGCCGCAGGTGCTGCTGGCGCACCCGGGCGGCCCGTTCTTCGCCAGGAAGGATCTCAACGCCTGGGGGGTGCCCAAGGGCGAGGTCGAGGCCGGCGAAGATCTGCTCGCGGCAGCCCGGCGCGAGTTTGCGGAGGAGACCGGCTTCGATCCCGCCGGCCCGTTTCTCCCGCTCGACGCGGTGAAGCAGCGGTCCGGCAAGGTGGTCCACGCGTGGGCGGCCGAAGGGGACCTCGATCCGAAGCAGCTGGTCAGCAATACCTTCGAGCTCGAGTGGCCGCGCGGCAGCGGGAAGCTGCAGACCTTTCCCGAGATCGATCGCGCCGAGTGGTTCTCGCTCGAGGCGGCGCGAGCGAAGATCCTCTCCGCCCAGGCGGTGTTCCTCGATCGACTGGCCGCCGCGCTCTGAGGCGGCCTCGGCCCTCTTCAGCTCACCCGCAGCGGCTGCTCCAGCCGCTCGAACGCCAGGCCCAGCTGGTCGATCGCCAGCTCCAGCTCGTTGAGGGCGGTCGAGACGGCGGACTCCGCCGCGTCGAGCCCGAGCGCCGGGTTGCGCAGATTCCGCAGGGCGGTCTGGACCTTCTCGCGCAGCGTCCGCAGGCGCTCGAAGTCCGGAGCGAGGTCCACCCGCAGCGCCGCCAGGTCTGCGCGGGCCTTCAGCGCGCTCACCCGATCATCGAGCCGATCGAGCCTGGCACCCAGACCCGAGGCCGAGGTCTCGCGCAGGGTGCCGAGCGGTACCGGCCGGCTTTGCGCGGTATGGGGGTTGAGCTCGAGGGGCGGCATCAGCATCACCCGCCGCCCGGTGCCGGCAGGCGCGAGCTTCGAGGCGGGCGGATTCACGGGGGTCGCGAGGAGCCCGGCGATCGCCAGGGTAACCGCTGCGAGCGGGATCTTCATCGGCGCCTCCTCGTGACGAGGCGGGTTTTGCCAGCGCCATGCCGTTCGGTGGCCCTCCAGCGCCGGCGAACGTATCCTTTGCGCGCAATGAAGAGCTTCTGGCCCCAGGACGTGCGCGACGCCTCCGGACACCTGATCCGGGAACTGCACGGCGTGACGCTGGCGCAGATCCTCGAGTACCTGGTCGAGAAGCTGGGCTGGGAGGCGCTGGCCGCCCAGATTCGCCTCAACTGCTTCGCGGTCAACCCGAGCGTGAAGTCGAGCCTGGTGTTCCTGCGCCGGACCCCCTGGGCCCGGACCAAGGTCGAGCAGCTGTACATCGAGGTCCGAACAGAAGAGGAAATGGCAAAACGCGCCTAGGGCTTGTTCAGGTGGCTACCTTTTGTGTAAGTGCCCCCCCTTTCCCAATTTGGGGGTCGCACACACATGGATGTCTTTACCGCGTTGAGCAACAAGTCGGACTACTCGAAGACGCAGCTGCAGCTGATCGTCGGAGCCTGGGTGATGAGCGGGCTGGTCGAGGGCAAGCAGAAGATCGATCTGACCAACGGGGACGTCGCCGAAGACGATTACGACAAGACCTCGATCTACTCGCTGCTCTACGCGATGTACCGGTCGATGGGGAACGTGCGCTCGGACAACGGCGAGCTCTACGAGTTCACCTTCAACACCTGGGGTTACACCTGGCCGGCCGCCTGGGGCCCGGGCCCGATTCCGGCGAACGATCCCCAGCTGATGGGGAAGAACGCCTACGCCGGCCTGTACCACTTCGATCTCGCGCAGGAGTACATCAAGTCCCGCAACGGCAAGGTCCACATCATCGAGATGGGCTGCGGCACCGGCGCCGGCGCGCACCTGATCTGCTCGAAGATCCTCCCCAACTGCACCTACGAAGCAGTCGACATGCAGCAGGCGGGCATCAACTCCTGCAAGCGCAAGTTCGTCCCCGAGCTCAACGGCCGGCTGGTCGCGACCTGCGGCGATGCCACCAAGCTGACGGTTCCGGACGGGGCCGCCGACTTCATCGCGGTGAACGAGACCCACGTCACCGAGATGCCGGGCAAGACCACCGAAGAGGACGTGCGGTTCTTCAAGACCGCCTACCGCCTGCTCAAGCCGGGCGGGTTCCTCGTCTGGGGCAACGCGATCCCCGAGTCGACCTGGAAGCCCTGCTTCGACCTGCTCGAGCAGATCGGGATGAAGGTCCTCGAGGTGTGCGACGTGACCAAGGAAGCGGTCAAGGCGCGCGACGAAGACAAGCGCCGCATCGACTCGTACGTCGACCAGATCATCTCGACCTTCCACGGGTTCAAGATCCCGATGCTGGGCGGCAAGCGCCGCGCCCTCGCCGAGGTCGCGCTGAAGAACTTCTCGCGCAATCCCGGAACCAAGCTCTACGACAACATGGTGGACGGCACCGACACCTACAAGGTCTGCCTGGTCCAGAAGCCGCTCACCGCGAAGGCGTAAGCGCAGCGACCTGAGACTTTACGAGGGGGTCTCCGATTCGTCGGAGGCCCCTTTCCCTTTGTCCGGGGCGGGCCGCGCTTCGAACCGGTGATACGGGATACGGTCCACCGGTGCGGACGTCGCTCTTCGCGTGGTTGCTGCTGCTTCCGGCCTGCACGCCCTGCTGCGCGCCCGGCGGCAGCCCCACCCTCACCATCGACGATGGCGGAGTTTGCACGCTGGAGAACAACTTCTGCAGCGGCTGGTTCCGGAGCGTCC
>JAGSPQ010000335.1 GCA_018262385.1 Myxococcaceae bacterium
CCCACGACCGAGGAGCTCAACGCCGTCTGGGGCAGCGGGCCGAGCGACGTCTGGGTCGTCGGTGAGAACGGAACGCTGCTGCATTGGAACGGCGCCGCCTGGACCAACCTCTCGAGCGGCCCGACCTCGAATCTCAACGCGATCGCGGGGACCAGCCCGAGCCAGGTCTGGGCGGTTGGCGGGCAGGGCGCGATCCTCCGTTGGGGCGGCACTTCATGGACAGCGGTGACGAGCGGGACCACCAGGTCCCTCGACGGGGTCTGGGCCAACGCACCCGCGGCCGCCTGGGCGGTAGGCGAGCTCGGGACGATTCTCAAATGGGACGGTGCGACCTGGCTCCCTTCGGTGAGTGCAACCTCCAACGCCCTGCACGCGGTCTGGGGAACGGCAGCCGCCAACGCGTGGGCCGTGGGCGCGGCGGGCACGATTCTGCGCTGGGATGGAGTGGCCTGGGCCAGCGTCCCCAGCGGATCTACGCGTGAGCTCCGAAGCGTGTGGGGCAGCGCCGCGGACGATGTCTGGGCCGTGGGCGACAACGGAACGATTCTTCGCTGGAGCGGCACCGCGTGGGCGTCCATACCGAGCGGGACGACGAAGGGGCTCTCGGGGGTCTGGGGCAGCGGGCCGGCCGACGTCTGGGCCGTGGGGGAGGAGGGCGTGATCTTGCGCTGGGACGGAGCCACCTGGACGACGCTCGTCCCCGGGTCGAGCTGGCGTTCGCCGAACCTGCTCAACGTGTGGGGTTCCGGGTCGAACGACGTTTTTGCCGTGGGTGCGTATGGCACCGTCCTGCATTGGAACGGCACCAGGTGGGCCTGTGCCCCGAGTGGAGTTCAGGGCTGGACGTCGCCCGTCACGCTGCGCGGCATTTGGGGCCCCGGGTCAAGCGCGGCCATCGCCGTCGGCAACCTGGGCACGGTCATTCGTAGTCCATGAGCGTGTGGCTCACGTCGTCCGCAGCTCGAACATACGGTGGTTTTCGGTGACCGGCTCTGTTCCCTGCGTCGCGCGTGCTCGGGCGCGGCAGGTGCGTCTGTCACTCCCCGCCGGGCAGCCGCTTCCTCACCAGCTCGCGCGGCGTGGGCGGCCTTGGATCCGGCGCGTCGATCGCCTCGAGCACGATCTCGAACATCCCGTTGTCGAACGGGTTCCCCGGCGCGGCCTGCTTGAGCACCAGCCGCTCGCGCTTGCCTTCCGCCGCCAGCGACTTCGCGCGGAAGTGACAGTACGGGTTGTTCCCCGGCCGGCCGAAGAGCGAGTGGGCGGTGAAGGTGCAGCCGCCGAGGCATGTCTCGGCGAACGGGCAGGTGCGGCAGAAGCCCCACAGATCTTCGACCGTGCGCTTGCGGGTGAAGGCGAGCTGCGGCGCCTCGTTCCAGATCTTCTCCAGCGGCTGCTCTTTGAGCGAGCCGCCGACGTAGGAAGTGGTCTGCAGCGAGGGACACCCCTTCACCGCGCCGTCCGACTCGATCCCCATCACCAGCTTCCCCGCCTGGCAGCCGCGCCAGTGGTCGTGCATGTCGGGGCGGGGCGAGCGCATCACGCCCTCCTCCGGGCCGAAGTACCCGAGGTTGTTGCCGGGGAAGATCACCACCCGATCTTCGAACGCCCGCTTCTTCAGCGCGGCCAGCCGGGGGAGCAGGTCGATCAGATCCCACGGCTGCAGCAGCATCGCCGGGCGATCGGCGGCGCGGCCGAGCGGCACGGTGATCTGCACCTGCCAGCCGACGATCCCCAGGCCCTTGAGCACCTCGTAGAGCGGCTCGAGGTCCGCCTGGTTCAGCCGGTTGAGGTTGATGTTCGAGGCGGTGCGCAGGCCGGCGGCCTTCAGCGATCGGAGCGCGGCGGTGGCCGAGGCCCAGCTGCCGCGCGAGGCCCGCATCAGATCGTGGGTCGTCTCCAGCCCGTCGATGCTCACCGAGATCGAGTGCAGGCCGGCCTGCGCCATCTGCACCGCGAGCTCGGGCGTGATCCCCCGGCCGCCGGACGTCATCGTCGGGCGAATCCCGTTCGCCTTCAGCGCGCGGATGATCTCGAGGAAGCCGGGGTGGAGGTACGCCTCGCCGCCGATCAGCACCACCTCGAAGGTCTTCATCTTCGCCAGCTGCCCGACCACGTCGAGCGCCTGGGCGGTGCTGAGTTCCGTGGGGCGCGCGGTGCCGGCGCGCGAGCCGCAGTGGGTGCAGGGCTGATCGCAGGCGAGGGTCAGCTCCCACACCACGTAGGCGGGGTGGAAGGGCTGGGTCACTCCGAAGCGGCGGAACACCTCGTCGCGATCGGTGCCGCCAGCGATGCTGTTGCCGTCGACCCGCGGCGCTTCCTCAGGGGCCACCGTCACGTGAACCTCCGTCGGTCGTCCCGCCGTCGGTCACCGGCGGGTCGTAGCAGCTGAAGCCGCCGTCGGCGCAGGGAGGGACCCCGTAGGCCGCCATCAGCGCAGGGCCACAGGACGACGCCGCCAGCGCGACGATCGCCAGCACCTTGCGCATCCGCTGGCCCGACTTCACCGCCAGGTCGCAGTTCGGACAGGACGGGGATCCTGCAGGGACCAGCCCGCCGCACTCGCACTTTCTCAATTCGTGTCTCCCGGTTTGCCGCCGCCCAGTGCACACCATGGGCCCCGGCCCAAGCCATCGAAAACTTACGGGTCGCAGTAGAGCTCAGGCGCGGGCGTCAGGGCGGCGGCGTCGCGCTTCGGGGTCAGCGCCCCTGCGAGTCCTCGAGCCGCAGCTTCCGCAGCCCGAACGCGGTCATCTTGAACAGCAGCAGCCCGTGGGTGAACCGGGAGATCTTGGTGTCGCCATACGTCCGGGCCCGGTACCGCACCGGCAAGTCGACGATCCTCAAGTTCAGCCGCGCCGCCCCGAACAGCAGGTCGAAGTCCCCGAACGGATCAAAGTCGCCGAAGAACGCGCGATGCGCCGCGATCTGCTCGTAGTCCCGCCGCCACAGCACCTTGGTGCCGCACAGCGAGTCCTTGATCGGCTGCTCGAGCACCCACGACAGCGCCGAGCTGAAGAACTTGTTCCCGAGCAGGTTGAGGAACCGCATCGCCTCGCCCTCCATCGGGTACACCAGCCGAACCCCGTTGATGAAGTCGCCGCGCCCGGTGACCAGCGCGCGATGAAACTTCGGCAGATCCTCGGGCGGCACGGTGAGATCCGAGTCGAGGATCATCAGCACGTCGCACTTCGCCGCGGCGAAGCCCTTCCGCACCGCGTCGCCCTTCCCCTTCCCGTCGCCCTGCAGAATCAGCTTCAGCTCGAGCGGCCCCTTGTACTCGCGGATGCAGCGCTCGATCTCCTCCACCGTCCCGTCGGACGAGTTCCCGTCGACGAAGATCAGCTCGGTCTTTCCGCCCATCAGCGGAGTGCGCTGAATCGCCGCCTCGATGTTCCCCTTCTCGTTCCGGCACGGGCAGATCACCGACACCGACGCCTGGGCCGGCGCCTCGGGCACCGGCAGCGGCCGGCCCACGGCGTAGAGCAGCAGCGAGCCGTGCTTCAACCCCGGGACCTTGCCCCCGAGGCGGTTGAGCAGCGCGCCGACTCCGGGGACGCCGAACGGGACCAGCACGTCGGTGCCCTGGCGCACGAACTCGAACCCGGCCAGGTGCATCAGGTTCGAGATGTCGCGCTGCGAGAGCCAGTTCTGATCCGGCCACGGGGTGCGGCGGCCGAAGCGGGTGGCGAGGTCGAGCACCGGCTCCCAGAGGAAGTTGTAGTAGGTGATGATCAGCTTCCCGTTGGGCTTGAGCAGCGGCCGCACCTTCTCGAGCGCGACCTGGACGTCGTCGAGGCTGCCGATCGAGTCGGAAAGGATCGCGTAGTCGAACGGGTCGGCGTCGATCGGATCCCGCTCGATGTCGGCGCAGACGAACTCCAGCTCGGGGTGCCGCGAGCGGGCGAGCGCGATCATCCCGGGAGAGATGTCGATCCCCACGCCCTCCGACGGGCGGACCGCGGCGAGCAGATCGCCCAGCCCGCTGCCGATCTCCAGCACCCGGTGGCCGGGCACCACCAGCCCGGAGACCACCCGGCGCACCTCGCGGGCGTAGTACGCGTTCTTGTCGAGCCAGTGGGCGCGGTGGGCGGCGATCGCGTCGTAGCTGCGGACCCGCTCGGCGCGGCGCACCTCCTCGGCCTGCTGGAACTCGAGCGCCAACGGCGGCAGCTCGAGCTCCGGCACCTGGGCAACGAGGGTGGGCCGGGACGGCCGAGGCTTGGGAGTCGTCATCGTGCTTCCCCTGTGGCGCGCGCCTGCCGGTACCACTCGACCGTCTGGCGAAGTCCTTCGGCGAACGCAGTCGCCGCGGTGAATCCGAACAACTGCTTGGCCTTCTCGACGTCGAGCTTCCGGCGCGGCTGACCGTTGGGCTGCGAGGGGTCCCAGCGGATCTCGCCCTCGAACCCGCACGCCGCCGCCAGCACCGCCACCAGATCCTTGATCGCGTACTCCTCGCCCGAGCCGAGGTTGACCGGATCCGACGCGTCGTACCGCTCGGTGGCGAGCAGGATGCCTTCCGCCGCGTCGGCCGCGTAGAGGAACTCACGGGTGGGCGAGCCGTCTCCCCAGACGGTGATGAACGGCGCACCCTGCTCGCGCGCGTCGAACATCTTCTTGATCAGCGCGGGGATCACGTGGCTCAGCGAGGGATCGAAGTTGTCGTGCGGCCCGTAGAGGTTCACCGGCAGCAGGAAGATCGAGTTGAACCCGTACTGCGCGCGGTACGCCTGCGACTGCACCAGCAGCATCTTCTTCGCCAGGCCGTACGGCGCGTTGGTCTCTTCCGGGTACCCGTCCCACAGCGCCTCTTCCTTGAACGGCACCGGGGTGAACTTCGGGTAGGCGCAGACGGTGCCGATCGCGACCAGCTTCTTCACTCCCGCCTTCCGCCCCTCCTCGATCAACTGCACGCCCATCATCAGGTTGTCGTAGAAAAACCGGCCCGGGTTCTCGCGGTTGGCGCCGATGCCGCCGACCTTCGCCGCCAGGTGAATCACCACGTCGGGCTTGCTGTCGGCGTAGAGCCTTCGCACCGCGTTGCCGTCGACCAGGTCGTACTCGCGGCTGCGCGGAGCCACTGGCGCGGTCACCCCGCGGCGGGCCAGCCCCGCCAGCACGTGCTTGCCGAGGAACCCGGAGCCGCCGGTGACCAGCACCCGCTTGCCGTCCCAATAGCTCATGCCGGGGGCGGCCCCGAGGTGCCGAACAGCTCCTTCTCCACCAGCTTCAAGTCCGCCTCGACCATCATCC
>JAGSPQ010000336.1 GCA_018262385.1 Myxococcaceae bacterium
GCGCGGCGGCGATGCTCGGGTGCGTCCTCGCGCTCGCGGGGTGCGGGAAGCTGCGGGACTCGACGTATGGGCTGCCCTGCCCCGAGTGGGAAAAGGACGTCGCGCCGATCACCGCCGGGCGGTGCAGCGCGTGCCACGGCGAGGCGAAGGCCGAGGCGTCCTACCGCGCCGACAGCTACGCGGCGGCGATCAGCCCACGCGACGACGGGACGCCCCGGGTGGTGCCGGGCGACGAGGGCGGCTCGCTGTTGCTGCGCGCGGCGTCGGGCGCGCTGCCCGGGCACCCGGCGGTCGCGGCAGGCGAACTGCGCACGCTCCAGCGCTGGGTCGAGTGCCGCGCGGCTCCCCGGCGCCTGCAGTACCACCCGCGCGGGTGGACGAATCCCGCCGACCCCGAGCAGTTCCACGGCGTCGCGCTGCGCGCGCTCGCCTACTCGCCCGACAGCTGCGCCAGGTGCCACGGGGAAGACTTGAACGGAGGCAAGGCCGAGGTCAGCTGCACCACCTGCCACCTCAAGGGCCCCTTCGACTGCTCGGCGTGCCACGGCGACGAGGCGTCTGCTGCGCCACCGCGGAGCGTGCAGGGTCTGCGCAGCCCGCAGACGATCCCGGTCGGCGCGCACCAGGTCCACCTGAAAGACGGCCCGCTGCACCGGGCGTACGGCTGTGCCGTCTGCCACCTCGAGCCGAAGGCGCCGGGCGATGAAGGCCACTACCAGAACCAGGGGAAGCTCGACCCGTTCCCGGCCGAGGTAATCCTCACCGCGACGAAAGGCAGGACCTCGCGCTTCGACCGAGGCGCCGCCAGCTGCGAGAACGCGGCCTGCCACGCGCCGTCGGTCGACTCGAACGCCACCCGCCAGAATCCGCGGTGGACGGCGCTCGGGCGGGGTGACGCGGACTGCGGCACCTGCCACGGCCTGCCTCCGTCGAGCCACTTCGACAACCGCTGCGAGGGCTGCCACGCGCAGGTCTACCGCGGGGGCCAGATCGCCGCGCCCGAGCTGCACGCCAACGGCAAGGTCGAGGTGGGCGACGGCTCGGGCGAGTGCACCAACTGCCATGGGGACGCGACGTCCTCCGCGCCGCCCCGCGACGTCTCCGGCCTGACGGACCCGACCCGGGTGTCGATCGGCGCCCACCGCGCCCACCTGACGGCGAAGACCTTCCGGGGGCCGATCTCCTGCGAGGAGTGCCACCTGGTGCCGGCGAAGCCGATGGACCGGGGCCACCTCGACTCGGCTGGGCCCGCCGAGGTGTTCCCGATGGAGCCGGGAGTGGGAACGCTGGCGCGCAACGACAGCGCGCGGCCGACGTTCGATCACTCCTCTGCCACCTGCGCGACCGTCTACTGCCACGGCGGAGGCGCCCGCGCCGCTCGCGACCTCACCCCGGGGCTGAACCGGGCGCCGATCTGGACCGGAGGAGCCACCCCGCAGGTCTACTGCGGCTCCTGCCACGGCCTGCCCCCCAAAGACGGCCTCCACCCGCTGGCGCTGCCGCTGACCGGGTGCGTGAGCTGCCACGCGGCGACGGTGGGCGCCGACGGGAAGCTCCGCTTCACCACCGACGCGAGCGGGAAGCCGGTCACCACCCACCTCGACGGGAAGGTCGAGCTCGGCGCGACGCCCTGAGTTGAGTGGTGACACCCGCGCGAGAGGGGTGCGAGCTTCTCGCCGCCATGAACCCGAACCGCTCTCGCTGCCCGGTGATCGACTGATGGATCGGCGCCGCTGGCTGTTGCTGCTGGGATCGATCGCAGTCGGAGCCACCGCCTTCCTGGTGCTGCGCCGGCCGCCCTGCCCCCCGGCCGCCCAGAAGCTCGCCACCGTCTGGGACGCCGATCGCCGGCTCGAGCTGCAGCGATCGCTCGCCGGCAACCGGCCGGCCCTGAAGGCGATCGAAGCGGCCTTCGATGGGTTCGCCACCCACTGGAGCGCGGGCTGGGATCAGTCCTGCGCCGATCGGGACGCCACCGCCCCGGCGCTGGCGCGGCAGCGGTTGTGCCTCGATGGCCGGCTCGCGCAGCTGGCGGCGCTGAGCGAGCTGTTCTCCCGCGCCGAGCCGGCGGTGGTGAACAACGCGGTGCTGGTGGTCGAGCGGCTCAATGCCTTCGGCCCCTGCAACGAGCAGATCGCCGAGGTGCCCGGCCGCGGCCGCGCCCAGCTCGCGCTCGCCCAACGCAAGATCGCCCGCTCGGACGTGCTGCGGCGCACCGGCAAGCACCCGGACGCGCTCGCCGCCGCGAACGAAGCGTTGGCCCTCGCCCAGGCGGCGAAGTACCCGCCGCTGATCGCCCAGGCCCTGCTCGAGCGCGCGGAAGAAGAGCGCGCGACCGGCAAGCCGGAAGCGGCCGAGGCGACGCTCGCCCAGGCGCAGGTCGCGGCCGAGGCAGGGCAGGACTTCGAGACGCTGACCCGAATCTGCGTTTCCCACCTGGTCCTGCTCGGCAGCCAGCCCCAACGGGCGGCGAAAGCCGACGGCTGGGTGAAGCGGGCCGAGGAAGCGCTGGCGCACCTGCCCCACCCTGCCCTCCAGGCGGACCTCGAGCTGACGGTGGCGATGCTGCGAATGGAGCAGCACCGGCCGGCGGACGCGGAGCCGGCGGCCCGGCGCGCGCGCAAGCTCTTCGAGACGAATCATCAGACCGCGCGGATGCTCGACGCCACCGGGCTGCTCGGCCAGGCGCTGCTGGCGCAAGGCAAGTTCGACGAGGCGATCGTCCAGGCCCAGGCGTTGCTCGCGGGCCGGCTGGGGTTGCTGGGCGAAGATCATCCCCAGACGCTGCGCGCGCGGATCGGGGTCGGCGAGACGCTGCTGAAGGCCGGGCGGTCCGAGGAGGCGCTGGCCGCCCTCGAGCCGCTGGCCGAGGCGCAGCTGGCCGGGTTGCCGCCGGTGGCCGCCGCGACGGCGCTGTGCAGCCGGGGCACGGCGAGGACCCGGCTGCGCTCTGCGCTGGGCCTCGAGGACCTCAAGCGCTGCGTCGCGCTGATGGCCGGCGCGCTGGGCGAGCAGAGCCCGAGCACCGCAGGCGCGCACGATGCGCTGGCGGCCGGCTGGCGGCTGCAGGCCGACCTGAGGCACGCCGTCGACGAGCATGAGCGGGCGATCGCCGCGTTCGGAACCCAGCGCAGCGCCGCCACCGCCTCGGCCCATGCCTCGTATGCGGTGACGCTGCTGGCGCAGGCGGATGCCAGCGCCGCCCACCAGCGCGCGAAGCTGGCGCTGGCGATCTTCGATCAGCTTCCGGCCGACCAGGCGATCGATCCCTGCCCCGCGCTCTGGGCGCTCGCCGAGGCGGGGACCCGGCTGAAGAAGCCGAGCGCCCAGGCCGACGCCCGGGCCGCGCTGGGCTGCCTCGCCAATCAGCCCCGGCGCGGTGCGGAGCTCGGCCGCGCCGCGCTCACCCTCGCCACCCTGCTGGGGAAGACCCCGGAGGCGATCGACCTGCTGAAGACCGCCGCGACGGATCCCTCGGTGCAGCTGGTGGCGCTCGACGCCCTCGCCGCCCTGCGCCCGTTCGACCCCGAGGCAGGCTGCGCGGCGGCGATCGAGGCGCTGGTGCGCGCGCCGACCGAGGCCCGGGAGAAAGCGGCGAAGGGCTGCAAGCTGCCGCGGCTGCCCTGAACGCGGCGGGCTACGGCGCCGACTTGATCGACCGGGTCCGCACCTGGACGCCGGAGACGCTGCCGCCCTTCCCGTAGGCCGCGTCGAGGGTCCCGGCGCGGGTGCGCCTGGTGGTCACCGTCACGTCGCAGGTCTTCGTCTCGTTGTCCTTGCTCGCCTTCAGCTCACTGCCGGCGATCACCAGGCTCCCGCTGTCGGTGGCGGTCTTGCTCACCGTCTCGATGCACGAGCCGGACAGATCGATCGTCAGCGTGTCCGGCTTGCCCGAGGTGTCCCACTTCACCTCGATCTGATCGGTGCCGCGCTTGAACGTCGCGCCGGCGGTGGGCCCGGTGAGCTCGAACTTCGCCGGCAGCGTCAGCACCGAGCTGGGCGCGCTGGTGTCTCCCCCGCTGCGGGTGAGGGCGACGGTGACGCTCTTGCCCTCTTCGTCTCCGGTCAGCGAGGCGCTGTAGTTGACCAGCCCGAGCAGGGCGAACTTCTTCAGCGTCGCGGTGTTGGAGCCGCTGGTCGCGGTGAGGGTGTCGGTCCCCGACAGCTCGACGAAGGTCGTCGACAGCGGGCCGAGCTGGAGGGTGGTGGAGACCTCGGTCGCCCCCGAGCCATTCGCAGTTCCGGTAATGGTGGCGTACAGCCCCGAGGTCTTGATGTCGGTGCTGGAGGCGGTGGTGCAGGCGGACAAAAACGCGAGAGCGGAGAGCGCGGCAGTTCGGGTCATGCCGCGCCGGTTCGCACGTCTCGCGCCAACGCAACCCTTCAAATTCCATTGAGATTTTCCGGCTGGAGCACGCGGGCGCACCGTCCACCCGGACGCGGTTGTCACATTGGCAACAGATCGGTGGTGCCCGTCGATCCGTTCAATGGCTTGATGCCGCACATCTTCGATTCAGGGGGCAACACATGACTCGGCTTTCCTCTCTGGCGCTCGCCATTCTCGCCACCGGTGCGTCCGCGCAGGACGCCTCGTTCGAGGGCGCCGACAAGTACCTGCGCGAGTCGAGCTTCTCGCGCGCGTGCGACGGCTTCACCGCGTACCTCAAGGCCAACCCCTCCGCGCCGCTGGCCCGCGAAGCGACCGCCAAGCGCGCGATCGCCTGCCTGCGGGTCGGCAAGGGCAACTACTCCACCGAGCTGCGCGAGCTGGCCGACAAGGGCGAGAAGGACTTCGCGCGGGCCTACGCGGCGTGGGCGCTGGCCGAGCGGGGCGAGCGCACCTTCGCCGTCGCCCTCCCGCTGCTCAAGCAGGCCGCGGGGGGAGAGGATCGCCAGGCGAAGCAGGCGCGCGAGCTGTTCGTGCGCGGCGCGCTGATGGAGATGGAGCGCAACAGCTACGACCGCCCGAAGCTCAACGCGCTGTGTGAAGACGTTCAGCAGATCAGCACCAACGCGAACGACAAGGCCCGGGCCCGGCTGATCCGCGCCCGCGGCAACCTGCAGGACTCGAAGTCGGCCCCGGCCGGAGAGGCCGAGCTGAAGGCGCTGGGAGAAGGCAGCAGCGACTTCGCCGACGACGCGCTCTTCGACCTGGGGGTGCGCCGGGAGAACGAGCAGAAGTTCCCCGCCTCGCTCGAGATCTACGACGGGATCGTCAAGCGCTTCTCCTCCACCACCAGCAACGTGCGCGAGT
>JAGSPQ010000337.1 GCA_018262385.1 Myxococcaceae bacterium
TCGCCGTACCCAGCCGCGTCGGGCGCTTTGGCGGGGCCATACGCGCTCTACGGCACTGCAGCCGGCGAAGGTGAGGCAACCTTCGCAACCTGCTGCGGTCCGGATGGCTATGGTGTCCGCCCATGCCCCCGAAGCACCGCATCTACCTGCTGCCCGGCTTCTTCGGCTTCGCGAACCTGGGGGAGATCGTCTACTTCGGCCACGTCTTCACCTGCCTGAAGGACGAGCTGTCGCGGCGCGGGGTGGAGGCAGAGGTCTTCCACGTGCTCTCCCACCCGACCGCGTCGATCCGGGCGCGCGCACAGGATCTGCTGACCGAGCTGGCGAAGACCGCGGGCGACGACGATGGCCCGATTCACCTCATTGGCCACTCCACCGGCGGGCTGGACGCGCGGCTCTTCGTCAGCCCGGGGGTGAACCTCGGCGACGAAGGCAACCTCCCGTCGCCCGAGGTGTTCGCCCGCCGAGTGCGGTCGGTCACCTGCGTGGCGACGCCGAACCGCGGCACCGGCATCGCGTCGTTCTTCTCCGGCCTGATGGGCGCGAAGCTGCTTGGGCTGCTCTCGCTGTTCACGGTGTACGTGCTGCGCTTCGGCCGGGTGCCGCTGCGCTACTCGCTGAAGGTAGCGGGGACGTTCGTCCGGATGGACTCGCTCCTCGGCTGGCGCGAGACGCTGGTGGATCAGCTCTTCACCGACCTGCTGCAGGACTTCTCCCACGAGCGCCGCACCGCCATCGCCACCTTCCTGGAGCAGGTCAGCCAGGATCAGTCGCTGGTCGCCCAGCTCACCCCGGAGGGCATCGACCTGTTCAACGCCGGCGTCGCCCCGCGGCCGGGCGTGCGCTACGGCAGCGTGGTGACCCAGGCGCGGCCGCCGTCGCTCCGCTCGCGGGTCGCCGCTGGCCTCGACCCGTACGCCCAGGCGACCCACAACCTGTATGCGTTCCTCTATGGGCGGGCGCGAACGCAGCAGAAACCGCTGTCCGTCGAGCACCGCCAGGCGTTGGTGAAGGCCTATGGGCTGCTGCCCGGTGAGGACCGGGCCGACGGCATCGTGCCGACGCAGAGCCAGCCGTGGGGCGAGGTGATCGCCGCGGTGTGGGCCGACCACCTCGACATCATCGGCCACTTCGACGGGCCGGAAGAGAACCCGCCGCACGTGGATTGGCTCATCTCGGCCGCCGGCTTCCGCCGCGCCCAGTTCGTGGAGACGTGGTCGAAGGTGACCGACTTCCTCCTGCGCCCCTGACGCACTCCTCGCTTCGGGCCGCGGTGCTGGCGTCGTGTTTTCGGTGTGCGCAAAAGAGAAAAGGCCACCAGACTCGCGCCTGATGGCCCTTCAAGATCCGCAGAGCCGACTACGTGATTTGAACACGTGACCTGCTGATTACGAATCAGCTGCTCTACCAACTGAGCTAAGTCGGCAAAAAGAAAGCGCCGCGCAGTAACAGACGCGAGCGGACCCCGTCAACGGACCTTGTTCACCAGCAGATAGGTAACCGTGGCGTCGCCGCCGGCCGAGTGGGTCGAGGCGAGGTCCGGATCCCCGTCGCCGTCCGCGTCGCCGACCGCCAGCGAGATCGGCGCTCCGGCGCCCAGCGTTCCCTCGGTGGTGGCGAAGCTCCAGGCGCCCTGGTTGCGGCGCACCTGCACCTTGTCGCCCAGCTGCCACAGCACGTCGGGCCGCCCGTCGAGATCGAGATCCACCACCTTCAGCTCCCTCGCGCCGGCGACCGGGAACGCGCTCTTCGAGGCAAAGCCCGCTCCGGTGTTCTCCCACAGCAGCACCGCGGCCGGCTCGAGCGCCGCCAGATCGAGGTCCCCGTCGCCATCGAAGTCCCCGGCGGCGATCGCCAGCGGCGACGACGGCACGGCCTGCGTCGCCCCAGCATCCCAGCCCGGAGCCAGCCGCGACTCGAGCCCTCCGCCCGAGACGAACAGCACGTCGAGCCGCCCATCCCCATCCAGATCTCCCAGCGTCGCCGCCGAGGTCGTCAGGGGCAGGGTGGTCGGCGTCGCGCCCTGGACGATCACCGCTCCGAAGGCGCCCGCGTCCGCGCAGCCCAGCGCGAACACCGCCGTCCCCGCATCCGAGGGCCCCGAGGTCCCGAGGAACCGCGCTGCCGGACAGCCCGCGTCCGCGAACGTCGAGAACGCGAACGAGGTGCCCGAGTACAGGTAGCGATCGATCGCCCCGTCGTCGTTGATCGACACCACGTCCATCCGCCCGTCGCCGTCCAGATCCGCCGCCGCCGCCTCCAGCGGAGTCCGCCCGTACGACAGCTTCCGGCCGGTGATGAACCCCTGCTCGATCGTGTAGCCGAACGTCTCCAGCCTTCCGAACGACGGCACCGCCATCACCAGATCCGACAGCCCCTTCGGCTCGAGATCCGCGATCACCGCCGGCCCGCCCTTCGCCACCGACAGCGCCGGTCCGGCCTGGAACAGCACCGGCACGCAGTGGCTGACGTCGAGCTGACAGGCCTCCGTGCACGCCTGGTAACCGAAGCTCGCGCAGGCGCCCACCCCCAGCTTCCCGTCGCACCCCTCGCCCAGATCCACCGCCCCGTTGCCGCACCGCTTCGTGCACAGCGTCTTGACGAACTTGCAGTCGGCGCAGGTCAGCGGCCCGTCGTCGAAGCCGAGCGACTTGCAGGTCGCTCCGGCGAGGTTCGACCCTTCGCACTCCTCCACGCTGCTGAGGTCCCCATCCCCACACCTGGGATCCGGGGGAGGCGGCTCGACCTGCCTGGTGTTCCCGTTGCGGCAGGCCACCAACAGCAGGACGACGACGAGAAGGGTTCGCTTTTCCACAGTGGCCGATGCAGTCTTTAGACCGATGGCGGCCCGTTGCCCAACCTGCAAGCGCGAGGCGCTTCCCCCGGCGAAGAACCCGGCGTTCCCCTTCTGCAGCCCGCGCTGCCGGGAAGTGGATCTCGGCAAGTGGCTGGGCGAGGAGTTCCGGATCGTCGACCGCACCCCCGAGGCCGACGAAGACGGGCAGCAGGCGACGCCCGCCAACCCCGAAGACGAAGACGGTCGGCCGTGAGCATCCTCTTCGCCGGCGGCGTCGCGGTGGCATACGCGTCCACCGTGATCGGCCTCCATCGGCTCAACGTCCGCCGGATGCGGGCCCAGGCCGGCGGCTTTCCCACCTTGCGGCGGCTCGACTGGCAGTCGCTGCTGGCCGGGCTGCTGCCTGCGCCCGACGGCCCGGTCGCCGACGGCCCCCCCGAGCTGCCCCCGTTGCTCCGCGCGCCCCCTCCGAAGGACGCCGAGGCCCGGCACGCGATGCTGACCGCGATCGTCTCCGGCGCCTCGGTCGAGCCCGCCCGCTTCGAGTCGGCCGGCTTCTCGGGAGGCGAGTCGCAGTGGCTGACCACCCTCGCGCTCGCCCAGGCCCGGCCGCACGACGCGCTCGATCGGCTCTTCTCTTCCCGCCCCGGCACCTCGGCCGAGGTCTACCTGCGCGAGCACCTCTTCCTTCAGCACCGGGTCAACCCGCTCAACCTCGAGCTGTCGGTGTTCGCCACCAAGCGCCGGCTCGCCGCCGCGCTGGGCCGCTTCGCCGACGCGCCCACCCTCTACTTCGCCCGGGCCCAGGCCTCGGCGCAGCTGGGGTTCAACCAGGCGGTGCTCGACGATCTGGCGCGCGCCGTCTACTTCAGCCGGCACGCTCCCTTCTACCTGAAGGTGATCACCGAGCTGCCGTGGGTGGGCGAGGCGCGCCCCGCGCTGTACCAACAGTGCATTGCGTTGTTAACTGCGGCGCCCAGTGCCTGAGCTGCTCCTCACCTGTCTCCAGCGGTACCTCAAAGATCCGAAGGCCTTCGAGGGCAAGCTCGCGGGCCGCGCGGTGCTGACCTACGACCCGCCCACCACCGCCTCGGGCGCCGGGACGCTGGACGAAGACGGCGAAGACTTCCGCTTCCGCACCGCCAGCGGAGTCACCGGCACCGCGCTCGGGGGCGGCGATCCCACCGTCGCCTACCTCGAGAAGACCAAGGACAACGCCTTTCAGCGGCGGGTCACCCTCGGCCGCACCGGCAACAACGACATCGAGATCGACTCTCCTTCGGTCTCCCGGTTCCACGCCTGGTTCGTTCGCGACGAGGTCCACCAGCAGTGGACGATCGTCGACGCCGGCTCGAAGAACGGGACCCAGGTGTCGGGCAAGCGGCTCACCCCCAAGGTCCCCGAGCCGCTCTCCAGCGGGTCCCGGCTGAAGGTGGGGCAGGTCGAGCTCACTTTCTTCACCGCCGAAGGATTCCTCGCGCAGCTCAAGCGCCGCGGGACGACCTGACCCCGGCAAATCGGTTGGGCGCCCGGCCCTGGGGACGCGCGGGGCTAACGTTCGCCAGCGAAGGAAACATTCTTGCTCTGCTCTGATCGCGTCCCGTAAGGTCGGCTTTCCCGTGCTCACCACCGAAGCGCATGGCCTGACGGACGTAGGCCGGAAGAGACAGCACAACGAAGACGCGATGCTGTTCGACCCCGCGCTGGGTCTGTACATCGTCGCCGACGGCATGGGCGGGCACGCCGCCGGCGAGGTCGCCAGCAACCGGGCGACCGAGGTCGTCAAGCAGCACGTCCAGGCCAACAAGAACATCCTCAAGGATCTCGCGAAGGACGCCAGCCAGGCGACCCGCGCCGCCGCCGCCTCGCTGGTGGAAGTCGCGATTCAGCGCGCCTGCGCCGACATCTACCGGACCGCGTCCACCGACTCGACCAAGCGCGGGATGGGCACCACCTTCGTCTGCATGGTGATCGCCGGTAACCGCGGCGTGATCGGCCACGTCGGCGACAGCCGGGTGTACCTGGTGCGCGCCGGCCAGTGCCATCGCCTCACCGAAGATCACACCCTGATCGCCGCCCAGCTGAAGGCGGGGACGATCACCCGCGACCAGGCCGCCACCAGCAACTACCGCAACGTGATCACCCGGGCGGTCGGGATCCAGGAATCGGTGCAGGTCGACACCCTGATCGTCGATCTGCTCCCCGGCGACACCTTCATGCTCTGCAGCGACGGGCTGCACGGCTACCTCGCCGACGACGAGGTCGCGCCGCTGGTCGCCGCGGTCTCCAACGCCGAGCTGCCCCAGCGCTTCATCGATCTGGCCAACGAGCGCGGCGGCAAGGACAACATCACCGCGGTGGTGGTGAAGGTCGCCGGCGAGGCGGGCGCGGCTTCCGAAGAGACGGTCGAAGCCCAGTCGCGGATGGAGGCGCTGAAGAAG
>JAGSPQ010000338.1 GCA_018262385.1 Myxococcaceae bacterium
GAGCAGCGCGCTGACGATCACGATCCCCATCGTCATCGAGGCGTCGACCCACTCGCCGGCCGCGATCGAGACGATCGAGGCGAACAACAGCAGCAGCACCAGCGGGCTCTTCACCTGCGCGTAGAGCAGCCGCAGCACGCCGGGGCCCCGGTGCTCCGCCAGCGCGTTGAGGCCGTGGACCTTGAGCCGGGCGCGCGCTTCCGCCGCCGACAGCCCCTGCGGCCCGGTCGCCACGCGGGCGAGCGCGTCGGCGGGGCTGCCGCTCCAGAGTGACGCGGGGCTCTCGACCCCGGGGCTCATGACTTGCGGCCGGGAACCCGCAGCGCGAACTTCAGCGCGTCGGTCGGGCAGGCGGCGATGCACTTGCCGCAGCGCTCGCAGCCGCTGTCGAGCTGATCGGTCATCGGCTGCTGGCCGAGGTTGCAGACGACGTCGCAGACCGTGCAGTCGGTGCAGTCGGGCGGATGGCGCACCACCCGCACCACCGACGGCGCGCCGAGCAGCGAGAACATCGCCCCCCCGGGGCAGAGGCTGCGGCAGAAGCCGGCGCGGGAGACGAAGGTGTCGAAGAGGAACGCGCCGCCGACCACCACCGCCCCCAGCGAGAGCGAGCCGAAGAACACCAGCCGGAAGGCCTCCCGGCCGAGGATCGACGGCGGGTAGACCAGCGGCAGCACCTGGACCCCGAGCACCGCGCTGACGAACAGCACCGCCACCAGCACCAGCCGGGCGGTCACCCGCGGCACCTTCGCGTCCGGCGGGCGCAGGCCGGCGCGGGCCAGCAGCCAGCGGGCGGCGTTGCTGGCCGCGAGGATCGGCAGGTACGGGCACAGCCAGCCACAGAAGAACCGGCCCAGCAGCAGCACCAGCAGCAGCGCCGGCGCCGCCGACCACAGCAGCAGCCAGGACGGCCCGCGGGTGAGCAGCACCCCCGCCAGCGCGAGCGGGTCGACGAACTCGAGGCCGAAGAAGGAGAACGCCCCCGGCATCCCCAGCAGCGGCGGAGTCGAGGCGGTGAGGCCGACCGAGCCGGTGGCGGCCGCGGTCGCTCCGAAGCCGGCCAGTCCTCCGCTCTGCTGGCCGAGCGCCTTCAGGTGCCACAGCGGCAGGCCGAAGGTGGTCGCCACCGACAGCGACAGCACCGCCCGCCGCGTCCACTGGTAGGCGCGGTGGTGCTTGAGGCTGATGTCCACCGGCTGGAGGCGGGAGCGCGCCTGGGCGGCCCGGGGGGAAGACATAGGGACAGGGCGTTGCGACAGGGGTGCCAACTCCTTTCGGAACGCAATTGGCGCGCCAAAACGGCTCCGGCGCAAGGTGGGGCTGGAATTACGGGCTGCGATTTGCAAAACCGGAGCGTCCAATGTCACCGCGCACCGAGAAGGAGCTCCTCATTGCCAGCAAGGCCTTCACCCAGGAGGTCCGCCTTCGATCCTGGGTGGCGGTGCTCTCGACCGTCGCGGTGATCGGCGCGTTGGCGTCGGCGATCGCGCTGGTGCCGTGGTGGCCGGCGCGGGTGGCGCTGGGGATCATCCAGGGGCTGGTGCTGGTGCGCGGGTTCTGCCTGTTCCACGACTTCCAGCACGGGGCGCTGCTGCGCGGCTCGGCGATCGCGCGCGGGCTGTTCTTCGTCTACGGCGAGCTGCTGCTGGTGCCGCCGACCGTCTGGCGGGAGACCCACAACTACCACCACGCGCACACCGCGATGCTGGTCGGCAGCCACATCGGCAGCTACCCGATGCTGACCCCGCGGATGTACCTCGGCCTCACGCCGCGGCAGCGCTGGCTCTACCGGGCGGCGCGGCACCCGCTGAACGTCGCCGGGGCGGTGCTGACGGTGTTCGCGATCGGGATGTGCCTGCGCCCGTTCCTCCGCGCTCCGGCCAAGCACTGGCAGGGGCTGGTGTCGCTGCTGATGGTGGGAGGGCTGGCCGCCCTCGCCTCCTGGCTGGGACGGCTCGACGTGTTCTTCTTCGCCTGGCTGCTGCCGCTGGCGGTGGCGACCGCGTCGGGCGCGTACCTGTTCTACGCCCAGCACAACTACCCGGGGGTGAAGGTCGCGCCGCGGGAGACCTGGACCTTCACCGGGGCGGCGCTCGACTCGTCGAGCTACATGAAGATGGGCCCGGTGATGAGCTGGTTCACCGCCAACATCGGCCTCCACCACGTGCACCACCTCAACGCGGCGATCCCGTTCTACCGGCTGCCCGAGGCGATGGCCGCGATCGGCGAGCTGCAGCATCCCGGGGTCACCTCCTGGAGCCCGAAGGACGTGCTGGCCTGCTTCCGGCTGAAGCTGTGGGATCCGGACAAGAACCAGATGGTCGAGTACCCGTAGTCCAAAGCCTGCGCGGCAGCTCGATTGGTGCAGCTTCTGCACCCGGCCTTCAGGCGCCGGCGTCAGCGGGTCAGGCGCGCGGCGAGCCAGATTCCGCCAAGCCCGCCGAGGGTCGAGAACAGCAAGCCCCACCACGACAGCGAGGACTCGTCCCACAGGTTGGGCAGGTAGCCACCGAGCACCGAGCCCACGGTGGCGCACCGGTTGCCTCCAACCCGCCCATGCGCCTCGTCCGCGTCTCCTCGAATTCCGAAGCGGGTTCTTCCCCGGCGGTGCGGCCGTGAGCGCGCTGCTGTTGATCGCGCTGCTCCAGGCCACCCCGGACGCCGGGGCGGAGCGCCTGCAGACGGTGGCGGTGATGCACTCGGCGATGCACGCGATGGTGTCGCTGCAGCCGTACGTGGCGAGCCCCGAGGTCTTCCGTGATCCGGCGAACAAGGAGGCGATCGCGACCAGCCTGTTGTTGCTGACGAAGGTGAAGCACCGGTTCGCCGCGCCGGGCAGGCAGGATCCGGCGACCGAGGCGCTGGCGGGGCTGTTCGGCGGGCACGTCGAGCGCGCCCGCGGAGAGTTCACCAGCGGAGACACCGAAGCGGCGCGGGCCCACCTGCGCAGCATCAGCGCGCTGTGCTTTGCCTGTCACACCCGCGACGCCGTGCCGAAGGACTTCGAGGACGCGGGGAAGCGGGTCGAGGCGCTGAGCCTGCCGCCGCTGCGCAAGGCCGAGTTCTTCGCCACCACCCGCCAGTTCGATCGCGCGGCGGCGGCGTGGAACGTGGGGCTGGCGGTCGCTCCGAAGCTGGAGGCCGACTGGTTCGAGCAGGCGTCGGCGCTGCGCCAGTACGTGGCGGTGCTGGTGCGGGTGAAGGACGATCGGCAGGCGACGCTGGCGATGTTGACCAGGCAGGCGGCGCGCAAGGATCTGCCGCTCTTCTTCCACCGGACCCTCGAGCAGTGGCGGCTCGAGGCGCGCGAGTGGTCGGACGACCCGTTCGTCGCGGGCACGGCGACTGCTGCGGCGCTGTTCGCGAAGGCGAAGACGATGGTCGAGGCCTCGGGGCTGGCGAAGCGGGCGCTGTCGGACGAGGGCCGGTTCGTGAGCATGCTGCGCGCGACCGGCTACCTCCACGCCGCGCTCGAGAAGGAACCGCGGGCGATCTGGCGGGGAGAGGCGCTGTATCTGCTCGGCGTCGCGACCGCGGCGACGCTCGACCCGCTGCTGTGGGAGCTCGACAGCCTGTACCTCGAGGCCTGCGTTCGCGAGAAGCCGCACTCGGCGATCGCGCGGCACTGCGTCGAGCGGATGTACGACCGGGCCTGGTTCGCCTGGTCGGGCAGCGGCGGCACCAACATCCCGACCGACGTCGCCCAGTTGCTGGGTGAGCTGCGGCAGCTGGCGAAGTAGCGCGGGGGTCCTGCACCTCACCGCGCGCTCGGCGCGACGAACCTCACCTTCTGAACCCGCCGGTCCCCCGACGAGTGGTCGGTCGCGATCACCTCGAGCACGATCGCCTTCTGCAACAGCGCCCGCTCGATCGTCACCACCACCTGAACCCGCCGATCCTCGAACGACTGCAGAATGACGGCCGGCTCGGCGATCCGGATCTCCGCCGGCACGGGGCTGGTGACGGTGAGCGAGAGCCGCGATGGCCGCGACGCCTTGTTCACCACGTGCACCTCGAACTGGTTGCGTACCGTGGTTCCCTCGAGCACCCACGGCACCCCGGCCAGCCGCAGCACGTTGGCCTCGAATGATCTGCGCTGGATGACGGTGAACCCGAGCGCGCCGAACGCCGCCACCGCGAGCATCGCGTAGAGCACCAACCGGGGCCGGAGCACCTTGCCGACCTTCCCCTCGAGCGCGCTCAAGCTCGCGTACCGAATCAGCCCGCGCGGCTTGTGGATCCGATCCATCACCTCGTCGCACGCATCGACGCACTGCGCACAGGCGATGCACTCCATCTGCATCCCGTCGCGGATGTCGATCGCGGTCGGGCAGGCGGTGACGCACAGCTTGCAGTCGATGCAGTCGCCGAGCTTCGGCCCCGCAGGCGCCTCCTTCCGCAGGTGCCCGCGCGGCTCGCCCCGCCCCACGTCGTACCCGATCACGATCGAGTGCCGATCGTGCAGCAGCGACTGCATTCGCCCGTACGGGCACAGCACCACGCAGAACTGCTCCCGGAACCAGGTGAAGTTGAAGTGGAGCAGCGCGGTGACGCTGACCGCCCACCCGAACGCGACCGGGTGCGCGGCGGGGCCGTCGATCACCATCTGCTCCAGGTCGACCGCCGAGGTGAACAGGCTGAGCGCCGCGTGCGAGATCGCCAGCGAGATGGCGAGCCAGGTGGCGTGCTTGCCGGCCAGCCGCAGCACCCGCCCCGCCGTCCACGGCGCGCCGGCCAGCTTCATCCGCCGCTCGCGCGGGCCGTCGAACAGCCGCTCGATCGGGCGGTACAGCCCCTCGAGGAACACCGTCTGCGGGCAGGCCCAGCCGCACCACACCCGGCCGCGCCAGGCGGTGACGAACAACAGCGAGAACACGAACCCGGTGGCGAGGAACAGCACCAGCCAGAAGTCCTGGGCATTGAAGCTGCCGCCGAACAGGTAGAAGCGCCGCTGCTCGACGTCGAGGTGCACCACCGGGTGCCCGCCGACGTGCACCAGCGGCGCCGCCAGGTAGATCGCCATCAACACCGCGAAGCCCACCCGCCGGGCAGTGATGAACCGCCCCCTCACGTCGGAGGGGTGAATCGGCACGCGCGAGCCGTCCGCGCGCACCGACGACAGCTGAGTCATTCAGGCTCGCCCTGGGGAGCCTTTCCCGGCAGGTTCTTCCCCTTGAGCGACAGCACGAACGCGGTCAGCGCGCGGACCTTGGCCGCTCCCAGCGTCTTG
>JAGSPQ010000339.1 GCA_018262385.1 Myxococcaceae bacterium
CGAGCCGGTCTCGAACGCCGAGCTGGCCTCGCGGGCGGAGAAGATCTTCGAGCAGCTGCGCCGGTTCAACGCGCTGATCGAGAACCTGCTCGACGTCACCTGGCTGACCCAGGGCCGGCTCGCGTTCGCAATCGAAGAGCTCGAGCTGTCGCAGCTGGTGCGCGAGGTCGCCGCCCGGCTCGAGGATCAGGCCGCGCGCGCCGGATCTCCCATCGTCCTCACCGGGGACCCCGGTCACGTCGGCGGCCAGTGGGATCGGGTCCGGGTGGATCAGATCGTCACCAACCTGCTCACCAACGCCCTCAAGTACGGAGCAGGCCAGCCGATCGAGGTGTCCGTGACCGCCGACGATCGAACCGCGCGCGTGGCGGTGAAGGACCGCGGGATCGGGATCGCGCCCGAGCACCACGCCCGGATCTTCGGCCGCTTCGAGCGCGCCGCTTCCCCCCGGCACTTCGGCGGCCTCGGCCTGGGGCTGTGGATCGTGAAGGAGCTGGCGAATGGGATGGGCGGGAAGATCACCGTCGACAGCCGCCCGGGCGAAGGCGCGACCTTCACCCTCTGGCTGCCGAAGGACTAGTGGCCCGCGGCCGAGACCTGCTCCACCACGTGGAGCAGGCCCCAGTCATCGATCGGCTTCTTGAAGTGGGCGGCGGCCTGCATCGCGTTCGCGTGGTCCACGAAGTCCCGGTAGGCCGAGATCACCACCACCGGGATCCGGGCCAGCTCGGGGATCCGCAGCTGCTGCCGGCGGAAGCTCGGCCCGTCCATCACCGGCATCATCAGGTCGAGCAGGATGACCTGCGGTGGGGTCGCGGCCTGCACCATTCGCATCGCGGTGTTCAGCGCGTCGAGGCCGTTGATCGCCGCCGCCGCCTCGTGGCCATGGTCGGAGAGCAGCTCGACCAGCAGCTCGCGAATCGCGTCATCGTCTTCCACGACCAGCACCCGGCAGGGACTCATCAATGGGCCTCCAGAACTGGTCCCAGCTTCTCACACCGATCCCCCGCTGGCCCACTTCGCGGTAGGTTCCGCGCCGCATGGACACCCGTCCCCTCCAGCCCGATGCCAATGCAGTCGCAGCGATGAAACCCGGTCAGCTCTACCTGAGCGTGATCCAGCCGATCTCGAAGCAGCTCAGCGTCGCCGACGGCGGCGAGACCTTCCTCATCCAGTTCGACGAGGTCACCGAGGCGCAGGGGCTGCTGCTGGCGGCGCACTGGCTCCACGGCGAGGTGAGCAGCGGCGGGTTCCAGGGCTTCTTCGGCTCGGCCCTCGGAGTCGTCGCGCCCGAGGCGCTGCGCGGCTTCGAGCTGATGCGGATGAGCAAGGCCGCCGAGGTGGTGAAGAGCGCGATGGCGAAGTTCGGCAAGCTCTACCTGCGCGAGAAGATCGAGCGGCAGCCGAAGCTCGACAAGCTGAAGAAGCCGGGCGCCACCCGCCAGGAGACCGATCCGTTCTTCTCGCACGACGCGCAGTTCCAGGCCGGCTTTGGCCCCGCCGACTTCGCGACCCAGGCCGACGCCTTCGTCCGCGAGCACCCGAACGTCTTCTTCCGCCCGGCGGCCTGGCGCGCCTTCGCCCACCCCGACGGGCGGGCGTGGGCGGTGCGGGTCGGCGCGACCGGCTTCGAATTGCGCATCGGCCCCACCGACGACCCGAATGATCCGCCGGTGATCCGCGCGCGCGAGTCGAAGGCGCCCGAGGCGGAGGCCGCCCGCCTGATCAAGGAACAGCTCGCCGAAGGTTTTCTCGCCCGCGGCTGACCGTCAGGGCGCGTAGGTCTCGGCGGGAATCTCGAGCAGGTGCTCGAAGTACACCAGCGTCCGGCCCTGATCGGGCTCGTCGATCGCCACCACCGCCAGCTCGGCCGAGTCGTTGAGCAGCGCGTAGATCCGCTGCGGGCGCTGGACCCGATGGGTCAGCTCGCCCTGCTCGGCGGCGACGGTGATCAGCAGGTCGCCCTTGTCGGAGCCCTTGGTCTCGAAGTCGATCTCGCGCAGCGGCAGCAGCCGCACCAGTTGCTGATCCCCCAGGTCTCGGCGCTCGACCTCGAGCCGCACCGGCTGGTCGGCGGCCCGCCGGTTCAGCGTGCGAAAGAACTCGGGCCAGTCGGTCTTCTTGATCTCGATCGTATGCATCGGCGCACCTCGAGCTTGATGTAACGGGTGGCGCGGCCCCATCGCGGGAATTAGCGATTGAGGCGTCGATGACCCGGGGTGGCCTTCAGTCGCTGAAGGCGGGAAGTCGTTGGCGGCCGCGCAGCACCGGGGCGAACAGGTCGCCCACCTTCGCCAGCCGCTTCTCGAGCGTCTTGATCGTGAACTGCGAGGGGTCGAGCTTGAGGTCGACCTCGTCCCACAGCAGCGGGGTGGAGACCGGCGCGCCCTCGACCGCGCGAATCGAGTACGGCGCGACCATCGTCTTCAACCGGGCGTTCAGATCGGGGTCGAGGTACAGCCGGCCGTTGCGGTGCGCCTTCGCGCGCAGGGCGGTGGCCTGGGCGGGGAAGCGCCGGGCGAGCGCCGCGCAGATGCTGGCGGCGAAGGTGTGGGCCTGCTCGAAGCTGTGGCCGGGGGCGATCGGCACGAACACGTGCAGCCCGCGCAGGCCCGAGGTCTTCGGGTGGCTGGCGAGGTTCAGCTGCTCCAGCAGCCCGGCGAGCGCGCGGGCCAGCGGCACCACCTTCTTGAAGTCGTCGTCCGCCGGGTCGAAGTCGAACGCCACCCAGTCCGGGTGCTCGAGCGAGAAGACCCGCGAGGCGGTCAGGTGGAACGTGAGCGCCGCCTGGTTCGCCAGCCACGCGACCGTCTGCGGCTTGTCGATCACCAGGTGCTCGGCCGGATGCGCTTCGTGGGCGAGGGTGATTCGGGTGATCCAGGCGGGCGCGGTGCCGGCGGCGTGGCGGAAGAACCCGGGGTGGTCGATGCCGCGCGGCCACTGCTGGATCGACAGCGGGCGGCCGCGCATCGCCTCGACCAGCTGTGGCGCGACGAGATCGAAGTAGGCGCGGACCTCGGCCCTGGTGATCTTCGACTTCGGAAACAGGATCCGCTCGGGGTGGGTGATCGGCACTTCGGGCGGCGGCGGCCCGCTCGGCGGCTCGCCCCGGTTCGGTCGCCCGCCCCCGAAGCCCACCGTCGGCTCGGCGCCGAAGAAACCCCGCGTCGGCGCAGCCGCGGCGGGCCGCTTCGTCCGCCGGCTCTTCGCCGCCGCCGGCTCGAGCTGGGTCTCCTCGGCCGCCTGGTCCTCCCGCAGGCCCAGGAACGAGGGGTGGCGCAGCTTGCCGTCGCGGGTCCACTCGACGAAGCGCACCTGGGCCAGGTGCTTCGGCTTCACCCAGTGCGCCTTGCGCAGCCGCGGCGCCGCTTCGATCTGCGCGCCCTCGACCTCGTCCGGCCGCAGCAGGTCGAGCAGCCGCTGGCGGGTCTGCTGATCGAAGCCGGTGCCGACCTTTCCCGCGAACACCCAGTGACCGCCCTTCCGGTTGGCCAGCAGCAGCGCGCCGACGGCGTCGTCGCGGTGGGGGCTCGGGGTGTAGCCGGCGATCGCCAGGTCGGCCGAGCCGAGCGCCTTGAGCTGGCGTCCGCCAAGCGCGCGGCGCCGGGTGGGCCCGCGGGTCAGCCGCCGCCCGCTGGCGACCGACTCGGGCCGCGCGGTCATCAGGTCGTAGTCCGACCGCTCGAGCCCGTCTTTCGCCTTGTAGATCAGCCACTGATCCTTGCCGCCCGGGGGCCGGGTCCGGATCAGGTGCCAGCCCCCTTGCAGCTTCTCGCCCTGAAGCTGGAGGTGGAGGTGGCCCTGCTGCAGCTGGGCGGCCGCCTCGCCGGGAGGGACGGTGTCCCAGGTGCCGCGATCCCAGATGATCGAATCGCCGGCGCCGTACTCGCCTTCGGGGATTCTTCCCTCGAAGTCGCCGTACTCGAGCGGGTGATCTTCGGTCGGCACCGCCAGGTGCTTGCGGGCCGGGTCGTAGCTGAACCCCCGGGGGCAGGCCCAGCTCACCAGCACCCCCTTCAGCTCCAGCCGCAGGTCGTAGTGCAGCCGGGTGGCGTCGTGCTGGTGCACCATGAAGCGCGGCCGCTCGGAGGGCTCGCTCGTTACCCCGAAGTGACGCTTGGCGCGGTAGGCCGAGAGTGGAGGACGCGCGTCCATCCCATTGGGATGGTGCAAAGCGAACGCCACCAGGGCGCGCGCGCCGCGGGCCTTAGCGGGCGGCGGTGAGGTCGAGCTGCTTCAGCCGCTCGTAGGTCGCCAGCACCTTGGGCGCGTAGCCGTTGTTGGAGCTCTTGCCCCGGACCAGCGCGTTGTCGACCGGGCCGGGCCCGCGGTTGTACGCGGTGAGCGCCATCTCAACGTCGCCGTACATCTCGAGGTAGAAGCCGAGGATCTGCAGCCCGGCGCGGATGTTGAGATCCGGGTCTTTCAGGTCGCCGGTGATCCCCAGCACCCGCTTCCAGTGCGGCATCACCTGCATCAGGCCGACCGCGCCGACGTTGGAGATCGCCTTCGGATCGAACGCCGATTCCTCGGCGATGATTGCCAGCACCAGGTTGGGATCGCGGCCGTAGAGCTGGGCGTCCTTGTGGACCAGCGCGGCGACACTGCGGGCCAGCTCGGGGTTGATGTCCCGCTTGAGCACCATCGACTTGAGGAACAGCACTTCCTCGCTGGTGTTGCTCGCCACCACCTGCCGCAGGTTCATCAGCTCGGCGTTCATCTGCCGGGTCTGCTCGCCCAGCGCGTCGACCCGCTCCCGGGTCGCGGCGGCGTCCTTCCGCTGGTTCTCCAGCCCGGCCTCGTGCTGCTCCAGCCGCTTGCCAATCGCCAGCCCGGTCAGCACCAGCAGGACCAGGAACACCATCTGGGCCGCAAAGGAGGCGATCGCCAGCCGGCCGCCTCCCTGAACGTCCGTTCTCAAGTGCGGCAGCGCGGCCCGCGGGGTTTCTGCTTCGACCTGGTTCATACGGAATCCCTCCCATTACGAATTCGCGCAGCGCCGACATAGGACGAGGCACGGCGGGCGAGGTCAAGCAGCGAAAGAATGCCAGAACCAAGGGCCTGAAATTGTTCGTTTGTTGCGCCGCACAAACCTCCGGAATGGTAGGAGCCGGACCCTCAGCGGCGCACACCGGCCCCTGTGGCTGCCCGGCCTCGCGCCCGCCGTGGCGCAATGCGTCAAAAGAGGCTCACTCCGCCTCGTCGTCGGTGCCTTTTCGCAGC
>JAGSPQ010001048.1 GCA_018262385.1 Myxococcaceae bacterium
CGTCTTCCCGGCTGAAGCCCCCCAGCGGATCCGCGTACGGATCGACGCCCGCCACCGGCCGCCACGCCGAGCGGCCCTGCTGGCGATCCCACCGGGCGGCGAAGTGCCACGACAGGTCGAACGGATCATCCCGAAGCACAAACCGGGTGCCGCCGTAGAGCGCCGCCCTGCCCCACAGCTCGCCCCACGTCTCGTCCTTCGCCCACTTGTCCGCCGCCGTGCCGCCGCTGGCCTGGACGACGAGCTGGGTTCCCTCGAGCGAGGAGGCGGCGCGGGTGACGACGTTGACCACGCCCAGCATCGCGCTGTTGCCGTAGACGACCGAGCCGGGGCCGAGGACGATCTCGATGTGATCGACCAGCTCGATCGGCATCATGTACTGCTGGGTGCCGCGCGCGGTCTTCGCGCTGCCTCCCGCCTGGTTGCCGTCGATCAGCACCGCGAGGTGGAGGCCGATGTTGTCCGACAGATAGCCGCGCGCCCCGAAGGCGGCGTTGAGGCGATCGTCGTACTCGTAGCTGGTCATGCCGTGGCCGAGGAAGCGAATCGCCTCTTCGACCGACTGGATCCCGAACCGCTTCAAGTCGGTGCCGGTGATCGTCCAGGTCGTCCCCGGCGCTTCGCTCGCGCTCTCGGCGGTGCGGGACGCGGCGGAGACCACCGGCTCGGACAGCAGGCTCTCGAGCCCCGCCTCGTCCGGAGCGGGAGCGGCGGCCTGCCCTGCATCGGCGGCCTCGAGCTCGTCGGCGTGGGCGCGGCTGCCCACCAGACACAGCAGCGCGACTGCAATGCATGCCGCGAATCGCGGTGAAACTGTCGGGGCCCCCATCTCTTGAAACAGAACTGTGGCGCGCCCCGAGGCCGGACGCGAGGGAGAAATGCACCCGCGGCGGGGGTTGCTCGTTCAAATGGGGCGACTATGTTCCGGCTCCTCTCAAACGCCGGAGCGCGACCATGCCGCTGCAAATCGAGGACATGAAGGTTGGAACGGGAGCCGAGGCCAAGGCTGGCAACTCGGTCACGGTTCACTACGTCGGGACGCTGACCGACGGCTCGAAGTTCGACAGCTCGCGCGATCGCAACGAGGGCTTCAAGTTCACGCTCGGCCAGGGCCAGGTGATCAAGGGCTGGGACGAGGGCGTGGCCGGGATGAAGATCGGCGGGCTGCGCAAGCTGACCATCCCCCCCGAGATGGGCTACGGGGCGCGCGGCTTCCCGCCGGTGATCCCCGGCAACTCGACCCTGATCTTCGAGGTCGAGCTGCTCAAGGTCGCCTAACCGGCGATCAGGCCCGCGCGCCGCGCCACCGCCAGCCGCTTCTCTTCCACTTTCAGGGTGGCGGCGTCGACCATCTCGTCGCCGTGGACGATCGCTCCGAGGCCCGAGCGATCGGCCTGCTGGTAGGCGGCGACGATCTGCTGCGCCCGCGCGATCTCCTCGGGCGTCGGAGTGAAGGCGGCGTGAATCCCCGGCAGCTGCGAGGGGTGAATCGCCCACTTGCCGTCGAACCCCAGCTGGGCGGCGTTCTTCGCGTCGCGCCCCAGTTGCTCGAGATCCTTGAACTGCACCGTCACCGAGTCGATCGCGTCGATCCCCGCGGCGCGCGCGGCGGCGAGCAGCTGCATCCGCGGCCAGTAGAAGAGCCGATCGGCGTCCTGCCGGAAGTCCCGCGCGCCCAGATCGCCCGCGAAGTCCGCCACCCCGAAGATCAGCGAGGCCACCCGCGCCGAGGCCCGGGCGATCTCCTCCGCGTGCAGCAGCCCGGCGGCGGTCTCAATCAACACCTCGAGCCGGATCTTGCCCGGGTCGGCGGTGCGCACCTTCGGCACCACCACCACGTCGACGTGCTTCCCCGCCGCCTCGAGCACCTCGATCAGATCCCGGTAGCACCAGGGCGTCTGCACGCCGTTGACCCGGTAGGCCCGGACCTTGTCGCCGGTGAACGGCACCGTGGTCAGCGCCTGGATCACCGCCTGGCGCGCCGCGATCTTCTGCGACACCGCGCAGGCGTCCTCCAGGTCGAAGATCACCTCGTCTGCTTCGGAGGCCGCGGCCCTGGTCATCATCTTGAGCGAGTGGCCAGGGCAGGTCAGCTCGCTGCGCCGCACGGGAGAAGTCACCCGCGCTTCTTCCCACACCTGACGGCCCGGATGTACACGTACGGCATGAACGAGAACGCGCTCAACGCAAACCTCGGCCACCGGCTGCGCGCACTGCGGATGTCCAAGAGCATCAAGCAGTCCGACGCCGCGAAGGAACTGGGCGTCAGCGCGGCCTATTTGAACCTGATCGAGAAGGGCAAGCGGGTGACCCCCTTCCCCCTGCTGTGGAAAGCGCTGCGGCTGTTCCAGGTCGACCCCGAGAAGTTCATGGGCGAGCTGGGCGAAGGCCGGGTCGACGAGGCGCTCGCCCGCCTGCTCGACGAGCCGCTGCTGAAGACGCTGAACCTCGATCAGGAGTCGCTCCAGTCGCTGTCGGCCGAGCCGAAGCTCGCCGGCACCGTCGCGGCGCTCTTCAACCTCTACAAGAACACCCGGACCCAGCTCGAGAACGTGATGGCCCAGCTGTCGGCCGAAGATCGCTCGCGCGGCCAGACCACCGAAGGCCCCCGGCTCGACTACTCGCCCTTCGACGAGGTCACCGACTTCCTCCAGTCGCACCACAACTACTTCCCCGAGCTGGAAGAGGCCGCCGAAGAGCTGCGCGCCGACTACAAGCTCGAGCGGCAGACCCTCTCGTCGCAGCTGGCGGCGGTGATCAAGGACCGCTTCGGCTTCACGGTCGAGTACGCCGACGCGACGCCCGGCAGCTCGGTGGTGCGGCGGCTGGATCCCGAGCGCAAGGTGCTGACCCTCTCGCCCGCGCTCACCGAGCAGCCGCTGAAGTTCCAGCTGGCGGCTTCGCTCGGCCTGCTGGTGATCGACAAGGCCCGCCTGCTCGAGCGGATCGTCGGCAGCTCGACCCGCCACGCCGAGACGCCCCGGCTGATCAAGGTCAACCTCGCCAACTACTTCGCCGGCGCGTTCATGCTGCCGTACGGCGACTTCTTCGCCCAGGTCCAGCGCACCCGCTACGACCTCGAGCTGCTCGCCAACATCTTCAACGTCACCTACGAATCGGTGAGCCACCGGGTCTGCAACCTGGCGGATCCGAAGCGGCGCGGGCTGCCCTTTCACTTCGTCCGGGCGGACATCGCCGGCAACATCAGCAAGCGCTACTCGGGCACGGGGCTGAAGTTCGCGCAGGGCGGCGGCAGCTGCGGAAAGTGGGCGGTGCACCTGGCGTTCTTGAACCCGTCGCAGCTGACCCGGCAGTACTCCCGGATGCCTGACGGCTCGACCTACTTCTGCTTCGCCCGGGTGCAGCTGCAGCCGGTCGAGGGCTCGATCGTGCGCGGCACCGCCTACTCGATTGGCCTGG
>JAGSPQ010000340.1 GCA_018262385.1 Myxococcaceae bacterium
CTGCTCGGCGCGCCCGGCCTTCTCGTCCTCCTCGCGTTTCTCGTTCGCCGCCCGGCGCTCCTTCTCCACCGCGGCTCGGGCCTTGGCGTGCTTCTCGTACCGCTCGATCGCCTCCCGCTCTTCCTTCTCTTCGCGGATCGCGGCGGCCTTCTCCTCCTTCACTTTCGCCGCCGCGAGGGCTTTGGCTTCCTTCGCCTGCTGCGCCTGGGCCAGCTTCTCGGCCTGCTCGGCCTTCGCTGCCTCGCGCACCGCCCGCTCGGCGGCGGCCTTCAGTTCCTGCTCGGTCTTCGGCTCCGGCGGCTTTTGCTCCTCGAGCCGGGGCTGCTCGACTTCGCTCGGCGGCACGTCGGCCTCCACGAACGCAGTCTCGGGCCGGCCGACCAGCGCCACCCTCACCTCGACGCTCGGCTGCAGGTCCGCCCGGGTGGAGACCTCGATCGCCAGCTGATCGGGGGCCACCTCTGCCTCGTCGGCGAGCCGCAGCAGCTCTCCGCTGCGCCTCACCGCCTCGGTGAACAGCGCCGGATCCACCGGCGCCGAGGTGCGAACCAGCAGATCATTCTTCGACAGCGCGGCACACCGGGCGAGGACGAGGAAGGCCTCGCGGTCGCTCGCGAGCACGCTCTTTCCTCCCGCCTCGAAGCGCACCTCGATCGCCTTGATCACCTCGGCCGGCCCGAAGCCGCGGGTCAGGTCCGCCGGCTTCACCTCGATCGTGCCGGCCGGGAGCGCGAGGTCGCACTGGCTGAAGTCACGGGCCAGCGACGCCGGCGCCTGGCCGAGGGCCAGCGAGGCGAGGAGCGCCAGCGTGGGCGCGGCGTGTCGCGGCGGGTTCACTTGGCGCCGGTAGAGAACACCTGGACGCGGTTGTTGAGGGTGTCTGCCAGGTAGGCGGCGCCGTCGCCGGTCAGGCAGAGCTGGCCCGGGTAATTCACCAGCCCGTTCATCGCGCCGACGCTCAGCTGCCGACCCATGTAGCTGCCGTCGGCGCCGAAGATCGCGACCCCGTTGCCGTGCCGATCGACCACGAACAGCCGGCCCCGGCCCGTGGTGAGGTAGGTGGGGAAGCTCATCTTGTCCTTCAGCTTCGAGGCGAGCGAACGGAAGGCGGTGGCGGTCTTCTCGGCGATCCAGATCGTTCCGCCGACGGCGTCGAGGGCGAAGAGGTTCCCGGCCGCGTCGACCGCGATGTCGGTCACCGCCTGGGTCTCCTTCGGCAGGGGGATCTCCGAGGCGAGCGTTCCGGAAGAGTCGAGCAGCAGCACCCGCCGGCCCGCCACGTCGAGCAGGTAGACGTTGTCGCGCGCGTCGAGCTTGAAAGCGCCGACCACCACCGAGCTCCGGTTGGCAGCCCCGGCGGCCTGCACCGTCCCCCCGAAGGTGCCGTTGGCGGCGATCCGCACCACCTGGTGGGTCTTTCCGTCGAGCGCGAGCACGTTCCCCTTGCTGTCGATCTGAAGCCGGATCGGCGCGGACAGCTGGGGCAGCTTGATCTCCTCTCCGCCGGTGACCCGTCCCTCTTTGACGTTGAACAACAGCACCCGCCGGTTGCCGGTGTCGCCGACCACCAGGGCGCCACGCTCGGTGCACGCCACGCCTTCCGGCGCCTTCAGCGGGCCGACGACCGCCTCGTAGATCGTGCTCTCGTGGACGAACGCAATCGACTGGGCCCGGGCAACGGCGGGGAACAGCCCGGCGGCGACGGCGAGAAGAAAGATCGCTGGGATCGATCGGGGCATCCGTCACCTCTTGAACTGCTCGTGGCACTTCACGCACAGATCAGACGTCGTCGCGTACGGGATCAGGTGCTTGAACTCGGTGCCGTGCGACCGGTGGCAGCTCAGACAATCCACTACCAGGTTCGGGTTGCGCGGGTCCTTCGCCTTCGCGCCCATCGGGTGGCCCATGTGCTTGAGCGGGTCGTGACAGGTGGCGCACGACTCGAGCACGTCCGACTTGGTCAGCCCGATCGCCGCGAGGCGTGCGGGCTGTGGCAGGACAGGCAGTTGCCGTCCGCCGCCGGGCGGTGCAGCCGCGCGCTGTCCGTCATCTTGTCCATCATCTCCGAGTGGCAGTTGCGGCACAGCTGAGGCGACGGGCTGCGGGTCTTGAGCGCGTTGGCCGAGCTGGCCGGCTCGTGGCACTTCGCGCAGTCCTGCTTCGCCACCGGCGGGTGAACCGTCTGGTAGAGCAGGCCCTTGCGATCCGAGCCGTGCGGATCGTGGCAGGTGGTGCAGCGCGCCTTCGCCACCGGGTAGTTGGAGTGCTGCCGGGCAAAGATCGCCTTGTCGGTCGGGTGGCAGCTGACGCACATCTCGGGCACGTCGGCCTTCAGCAGCGACCGGCCCTTCTCCGAGCCGTGCGGGTTGTGGCACTCGGTGCAGCCCTTCTCGACCACCGGCTTGTGCTTGAACTTGGCGCTGGCGGCCGCGAGGGCGATCTTCTCGTGACAGCCGGCGCACAGCTCGTTGCCCGCGCCGATCAGGATGTTCTTGTTCGCTGAGGCGTGCGGGTCGTGGCAGCTGACGCACTTCCCCTCGGCCACTGGCTGGTGGCTGCTGCCGATCGCCGTCACCGGCGGCACGGTGGTGTCGTGGCACTTGAGGCACAGCGCGCCTCCCGGCAGCTCGAGCAGCTTGGCGTGGGACGACGCGTGGGGGTTGTGGCAGCCGGTACAGACCCTCGCCTTCACCGGCGTGTGGACGAAGGCCCGCTTGAGCACCTCGATCTGGAACTGATCGTGGCAGCCCAGGCAGAGCTTCCCGTCGGCGCCGGGCTGCAGCTTGAACGCGGCGTTCGGCAAGGTCGCGACCGGCGCCGCGCCGGTGACGAGCAGAAGGATCAAGGTCGCGGAAGAGATCATTTCTGCCCCGCCTTTTTGACGCCCACATGGCAGGTGCCGCAGTCCCGGGCACCGAACGGCGCGTGCATCACCTGCTTGAAGAACATTCGATCCTTCGAGGTGTGCGGGTCGTGGCAGCGCACGCACTGGATGTCCTTGGCGGCGATGCCGAAGTGGGCGGGGTCGAAGTCGGCGTCGCCGTGGCACTTCGCGCAGCCGTCGGAGGTGGCCACGATCTGCAGCTTCGGCTGACCCGCCGAGTGCGGCTTGTGACAGTTGAGGCAGGACTCGACCGGCGCGTGCGTCCGCTGGGAAGCGATCCGCGCCTTCAGCTCTTTGTGGCACGACAGGCAGAGGTCGGGTGCCGGAGCGAGCAGCAGCGACTTGAGCCCCGACTTGTGCGGGCTGTGGCACTGGGAGCAGTCGCCGTCGGAGAACGCCTTGTGCACGCTGCTGTCGGCCGCGACCACCTTGGCGGTCTTGGTGTGGCAGTTGAGGCAGGTGGTCTTGGTGTCGCTGACCAACATCCCCTTGGTGTTCGAGCCGTGCGGGTCGTGACACTTCAAGCAGTCGCCATCGACGAACGGCTTGTGAGCGGTGCCGGTGTGGGTGGTGACCTTCATCATGTCGGCGTGGCAGCCCTGGCACAGCTTGGCGCCGGTGGCCTTGAGCAGCTTCGGGTTGTCGGTCGCGTGGCCGCCGTGACAGGCGTTGCACAACCCGTCCTGCACCGGCTTGTGGGTGTGCGCCTTGATGAACTTCGACTCGGACTCGGGGTGGCAGGCGTAGCAAACCTGGTCCACCCGGCCCTTCATCATCGCGGGGTAGTTCGAGCCATGCGAGTCGTGGCAGTTGGTGCACTCGCCGTTGACCAGCGGCTCGTGGACCAGCTTCTTGCCCTTCAGCGCGTCCTTCGTCTTCTGATGGCAGCTGACGCACAGCTCGTTGGTGGTCTTCGACAGCAGCCCCTTCTTGCCGGTGTGCGGCCGGTGACAGCTGGCGCAGCCGGTGGCGCTGGTGATCGGCTTGTGGGTGTTCACCACCCGCTCGCTCTTCGCCTTGTGGCAATCGACGCAGAGGGAGTTGCCGATTCCCCGGGTGAGCTTCGGCCCCACGCCGTCGTGGGGATCATGGCAGGAGGTGCAGTTGCCCTCGGTGAACGGCTTGTGCTCGACCGGGCCGCCCTTCTTCAGCTCGTCTGCCTCGTGGCAGCCGCCGCACACGTCGTTGCCGGTGGCGGTGAGGGCGAACGGGTTCTCGGCGGTCTTCTTGACGTGGCAGCCGTCGCACTTCCCGGTGGTGATCGGCGCGTGCACCGACAGGCGCAGCAGCTTCGGCCCATCGGCGGAGTGGGGATCGTGGCAGGTGGTGCAGGACGCCTTGGTCACCGGGTAGTCGCCGTGCTTCTTCGCGAAGCTCGCGTCCGCCTTGTGGCACTCGGTGCACAGCGTCGGCCCGTCCGCCTTCAGCAGGTGCTTGGCGTCGGAGGCGTGGGCGAGGTGGCAAGCGCCGCAGCCCTTGTCGGTCATCACCTTGTGGACGTTCTTGCGCTGGAAGGGCTCGCGCTTGTGACAGCTGAAGCAGGACTCGGCGCCGCCGGTGCGCATCAGGTGCTCGACGTTCGAGCCGTGCGCGTCGTGGCACTTCACGCAGGTGCCCTTGCGAACCGCGTCGTGGACCACCTTCTTGTCCAGCCCGAGCGCCTTGGCGTCGTGGCAGGACACGCACAGCGCGTTCCCCTGCTTCTTCAGCACCAGGGTGGGCACGATCCCGTGCCGCAGGTGGCAATCGCCACACTTCCGATCCTTCACCCCGGGGTGTTGGTACCTGGCCGGGTCGTACTTGGCGGTGAACTTCGGATGACAGTCGAGGCAGTCCTTCTGCTTGAAGCCCCGCTCCGCCGCGAAGCTGCTGATCGACAAAAGCAATTGAAACAGCAGGCTCCACCCTGCGAACCGCACCGACGATCGGCGCCTTGGCGCCACGTTCAGCGCCCCACCTTCTTGACGTAGATCTTCACCGCGTGCGCTTTGCGCAGCTTGGTCGCCCAGACCTTGACCGACTTGCCGAGCTGGTCCCCGAAGAGCTTGTCGTTGACGGCCTGGCGGGCCTGGTCGAACGGCTGCAGCTCGGCCGGCGTCACCTGGGTGACGTGGATGACGTAGAACTGCCCCTCCGGCCCCGGGTAGAGGCGGAAGTCACCCTTCTTCGCGTTGGCCAGCAGCGCAGCCAGGTCGGGCGGGACCCCCGAGGCAGACAGGGTGCCGGCGATCTCGATCTTCCGATCCTCGGGTTTGACCTGCCCTTCGGCGTTGGCGTTGAGCCACTTGAAGTCGGTCTTGGCCTGGAGCTTGGTCAACGCGGCCTGCGCCTCCTTCACGCTGGTGAAGGCCAGGCTCTCCAGCGTGTAGAACGCCGGGTAGGTGTAGTCCTTCTTGTGCTGCTCGTAGTACTTGCGCGCCGCCGGCTCATCCAGCTTGAGCCCGGGGACGATCACGGTCTCCATGAACTTGCTGAACAGGGCGCCGGTGATGTGGTCGGCCACCATCTGCTTGAACTCGGGGCGGTCGACGATCTTCTCCCGCGCCACCTCGAGCGGCACCACCCGCCGCGAGATCAGCGCGTCGAAGACGACCAGCTTCTCGCGGTTGAGCTTCTTCTCCGCCGAGGCCCGATCCACCCCGTGGAAGAAGCTCTGTTGCAGCGCGGCGGCCAGCTCGGCAACGGTGAGCGGCTCCCCGCCTTCGATCTCGGCCAGCACCCGGGTGTCCTTGAGCATCGCGGCGAAGCCCGGCTCCTTGGCTTCGAAGTTGAGGTTGGCGAGCAGCTTCTCGTCGGGCTTGACGTACCGCTTCACCACCCCCGCGTAGTACTTCACCATCGCGTCCCGCTTCAGGCGGCCGACCAGCTGGGACTCGGCCGCGGCCTTCGCCTCCGGATCTTCGGGGTAGCGGACGTCCTCGTACTTGACGATCGCGTACCCACCCGGCACCTGCACCGGAGGGCTCAGCTCGTTGAGCTTGAGCTTCTGCAGCGCGGCCTCCACCGGCGCGTAGAGCTTGGGCCGCGGCAGGAACTGCGCGTCCTCGCCTCCCCGCGCCTTCTTCTCGGCGACCAGCTGCTTGACCAGCGCCTCGAACGGCTTGCCGGCCTTCAGATCGGCGGCCAGCTTCTTCGCGTCGTCTTCCTTTGTGACCAGCACCGACTTGACCTTCCACTCGCGGGTCGCGTCTTTGTAGAGGCGATCGACCTCGACCGGGTCGGGAGTGATCGTCCCGGTCACCGTCTGCTTCAGCATCTCCTGCATCGCGGTGTTCTTGAACTCCTCCACCGACTTGAGGAACTCGGGGGTCTGATCCATCCCCATGTTCCGGGCCTCGCCGGCGAGCAGCCGGGCGTCGATCACCCGGTCGAGCAGCGGCCCGTAGTCGATCTTGGTCGCCTTCGCGCCCCCGGCGCGGGCGGTGTGCGACTTCATCAGCACCGCGCCGAGATCCTGGAGCGTGATCGCCTCGTCCCCGAGGTGGGCGACGGTGATGGTCGCCGCGTCATCCGCGAAGATGTGCGCCTCCAGGTACTCGTAGGTCAGCAGCGGGGGCCTGGCCGGCGCCGCCCGCCCGGCCGCCGGGGCGAGGACGAGGGCCGCACCGAACAGGGCCCGGGAGAGGTTCACGAAGGAGAAGCTCACGTTGGAGGGGCTCATGGGGCTCCACCTCTTTAGCTCTCTCCTAGAAGTTTTTGGCATCTATCGGCCGACCATTATTAGTGGAGCTTCGAGCTGGTATGCCTCTCCGCTGGCCGGGAAGCGCCAGCTTCGCGCGACCTGCTGGAGGCAGCCCTCGAGGTAGGTCCCGCCCAGCTTCCCGTCGGCCGACGCCTGCGACACCCCCCCCTGCCCGTCGATGGTGAGGTGGAGGGTCCCTCCCAGGTTGGTGGCGGTCGGGGTCCGCTTCAGCTGGCCCTGCACACACCGCTGGATCTCGGGGCGGTAGGACTCGATCGCCCTGGCCATCTGCTGCCGCCCCGCCTCTCCGGTGCGCAGCTTCTCGGTGGCAGTACTGGCGGTTTCCAGCCTCTTCTCCCAGGTGTCCAGCCGCAGCTCGATCGCCGCCAGCTGCTTCGCCTGGACGTCCAGCCGATCGCTGGCCGCCTCCTGCCGGCGCTCGCGGGCCCGGGTGATCGCGTCCTC
>JAGSPQ010000010.1 GCA_018262385.1 Myxococcaceae bacterium
CTGGGCGCCCGCTACCAGAGCGCCCGCGAGCTGTACGCCGACCTCGACGACTTCTTGAGCTCGCGCACCTACGTCCCCTCGCAGACCCTGCTGCAGCAGTACCTGCAGGAGCTGGTCGGCGAGGAGGTGGTCGCCGCGAAGCTGAAGTCCACCCTGAGCAAGGGGCCCGCTCCGGTGCCGCTGGGGGCCGAGCCCGGGCCCGCTCCTCGGACGCCGCGCTCGCGCTCGGCGGAGACGAAGGCCGTGGGCCCGGTTCCCGCGCCGCCGCGGCCCGACCCAGGCAACGAGACCCGCGCCGCTCCGTCCAACCCGAGCGTGCGGCGCCGAACGCTGTCCAAGCCGACCCTCGCCCTTCCGCCGGAAGCGGCGACCGCGCCGAAGCCGGCCTCGAAGGCGCCGCTCGGGATCCTCGGGGGCATCGGCGCGGGCCTGGCGATCTTCGCCGGGCTCGTCTACTTCGCGATGGGCGATCCCCCCGAGCGCGCCAGGTCGCGGCCGCTGGTGGTCGAGACGATCGCCGAGGACCTCCCCCAGCCCGGCGTCCGGCCCGAGCCACCCGCGCCGGTCGTCGCCGCCCCGCCAACCCCCGTCCAGCCCGCGGCGGCGCCGGGGGTGACTCCTCCGGTGGCAGCTGCGGTGGTTGCCAGGCCGGCCGACCCCAAACCCGCCCGGGGGCTGCTCGACGTCAACTGCGTCCCCTGGTGCCAGATCTTCCTCGACGGCAAGGACACCGGCCGGATCTCCCCCGCGCTCGGGATCGCGCTGTCCGCCGGCAAGCACCGGCTTCGGGTGGTCAACACCCCGACCGGCGTCGAGCGGGAGAAGGAGATCGTCATCCGCGCCGGAGCCACCACGCGGGAAGTCGTGAAGTTCTGACCCGCCGCTGCGCTACGATCCTCACCGATGCCTGTCCCTGGTGTGTCGACCGGACGCCTCCTCGCCTGTGCGGTGGTTCTCTGCGCCCTCGCCGCCTCGGCCCAGGTGCGCCGGGTGGCCGCGGTCGGCCTCGCCTTCTCGGGCGGCGACGAGACGGACGCCGCCTACGGGGCCCGCGCGGTCTCTTCGTTCCTCCAGTCCGACCCCCGCTTCGAGTGGGTCAGCCCCGCGACCCAGGCGCGCGACGACGGGCCGGTGCGGGAAGCCAAGGGCCTCGAGGCCCGGCGGTTGTTCCTCGAAGGCCGCGAACAGCTCGACAACCTCAACACCGCCAAGGCGATCGCCACCCTCGAGAAGTCGATCAAGTTCTGGGAGGACAGCGACCTGTCGCAGGGCGTGCAGGGGCTGCTCGACGCGCTGGCCCTGCGCGCGATCGCCTGCCTCTCGAAGGGCGACAAGAGCGGCTTCAACAACGACGCCCAGCGGGTGCTCGCGATCAACCCCGACTACGCCTTCGACCCGAGCCGGCTCACCCCGGCGGCCCAGAACGCGCTCGCGCCGCTGAAGAAGAAGGTCGTCGCCGCGCCTCCGGCCGCGCTCGAGCTCGTCTCTACTCCGCCCCACGCCTGGGCCTTCGTCGACGGCGTCTTTCGCGGAGTCACTCCGATCACCGTCCCGGGCCTGGCTCCCGGCAGCCACGTGGTGACCCTGGTCGCCACCGGCTTCGAGCTGGTGCAGGAGAAGGTCTTCGCCGGCTCGGGGGCCGCGCCTTCGTTCGCGCTCAAGTCCTCGGCCCGCGGCAAGGAAGTGCTGGCCCGGGTCGGCGAGCTGCGCGCCGCCCTCGAGCGGGACGACGTCGGCCCCGCCGCCGGCGCGCTCGCCACCTTCATCCAGGCCGAAGAGCTGCTCGTCGCCGGAGTGAGCAACCAGAAGGGCGAGCTGAAGGCGGTGGTGTACCGGGTGATGGCCGACGGGACGGTGGTCGGCGACGCCCGGCGCTCGCTCTCGGGCACCAGCGCCAGCTCCGACTGGCAGGCGATGGCGAAGGAGCTGCTGGCCCTCGCCGCGCCCGAGCCGAAGAAGCCCGAGGCGGTGGTGATCGAGGATCTGCCGGCCAACAGCCGGGCAGGGCGCCGGCCGATCGGGTGGATCGGGCTGGCCCTCACCGCGGGAGCCGCCGGCGCCGGCATCGGGCTGGGCCTCACCTCGAAGAGCACCGCCCAGCAGGCCAACCGCACCCCCCAGGTCGACGCCGCCACCTACAACCGGCTCGCCGGCCAGGCGCGGACCCAGGCCTACGTCGCCGACGGAATGTTCGCCCTCGCGGTCGTCGCCGGGGGGGTGTCGATCTTCATGCTCGCCACCGGCTACTCGGACGACAGCGGGGCTTCCGACGAAGAAGAAGAAGCCGGCTTCCTGCTCGGGCCCACCCGCGACGGGGCGTTCGTCGGTCTCCACGGGAGCTTCTAATCTCCATGCGCCGCCCGCTCTTCGCCTTTCTCTTCGCCGCCATCGCCGGCTGCTCGCTCTCGCTGGGCCTGAACGGCGAGAGCAACCGCCCCTGTCAGAACGGCGTCTGCCTCGACGGCTACGTCTGCTTCAAGGATCTGTGCGTTCCGAAGTCGGGCGCCGAGTGCAAGGCCACCTCCGACTGTCCCAACGGGTACTGCGTCGACGGCGGCTGCGAGCTCCCCCCGTGCTCGGACACGAAGAAGAACTACCGCGAGACCGACCTCGACTGCGGCGGAGGCTTCTGCGGCAAGTGCGGCGACTTGAAGGGCTGCAAGGTCGCTTTCGATTGCAAGTCCCAGGTCTGCTCCGACGCTGGCAGCTGCAGCATTCCGGCCTGCGACGACCTGGCGCTCAATGGCACCGAGACCGACCTCGACTGCGGCGGTGACGCCGGCTGCGCCCGGTGCACCGATGGGCTGATCTGCCAGGCGGGCTCCGACTGCACCAGCGGCAGCTGCGACGGAGTCTGCCAGCCGGGCGCCTGCATCGACCTGGTGAAGAACGGCCTCGAGACGGACATCGACTGCGGAGGCCCCTGTAAGAAGTGCGCCAACGGCAAGACCTGCCTGCTCGGGAAGGACTGCACGTCGCTGGTCTGCACCAGCGGGATCAACAAGTGCGCGGTGCCCACCTGCAGCGACTCGCAGAAGAACGGCGCCGAGACCGACCTCGACTGCGGCGGCGGCGCTTGTCAGAAGTGCGCCGATGCGAAGGTCTGCGCGGGCGGCACCGACTGCATCAACGGCGTCTGCCAGAACGCGACCTGTCGCCCCGCCCACTGCGGCAACGGCACCGAGGACGTCGACGAGTCGGACAAGGACTGCGGAGGCCTGTGCAAGAAGTGTGGGCTCGGCGACGACTGCAACCGCGACAGCGACTGCGGCAGCAACAACTGCCTGTTCGGCAACACCTACTGCGGGCCCTAGAGCACGAGATGGCGAACCCGGAGACGCTCTGCCCCAAGTGCGCGTTCTCTCCGATCCCCGCGGGCGCCGAGAAGTGCCCCCGCTGCAACGAGGTGTTCGCCTTCAACCCGCTCTACAAGCGCGCCCAGCGGCTGATGGTCGACAAGCGCGAGGGCCTCGACTTCGAGGCGACCCTGCGCGGTGCGCTGACCGGCGCGCTCTCCGCCCATCCCGCCCCGGCCGCCGCCGTGCTCGCGCTCGGCGCGGCGCTCTGGCTGATCCGCGCCGCCGGGCTGTTCGTCGATCTGCGCGAGCCCTCGTGGCTGTTCGCGCTCGCCGCCCTCGAGCTGGTCGCCGCGACCGTGCTGATGGCGAACATCGGGCCGGCCAGGCTCTTCGCCCAGGCTGTCGCGGTGGCGCACCTCGCCGCCGCCTTCGTGCTCGGCGCCGCCCACTCGCCCCACACCCTCGCGTCCGCCTCGATCGGCGCGGTGGTGATCGCGATGACCGTGGGGGAGCCCTCGGCCGGCCGCCGCTCGGGCGGGCTGATCGCCGGCCTGGTCTGCACCGCCGCCGCGGTCGCGTCCCTCGTCTGGGTGACCCAGCCCCCTCCGGCCGCGCCGGTGCAGCTCGAAGACCTGCGCCTGGGCTACCAGCTGCAGGTTCCGGCCGGGTGGAAGAGGCTCACCGCCGAAGAGCTCGCCCCCCACCTGCCGCTGCCGAGCGAGGACCTCGACAACAAGTACCTCGGCTTCGGCAGCCGGCTCAACCGCACCTTCGGCCTGCTCACCCTGACCAACGTCGAGCAGCTCCACCTGCTCGCCGCCTGCCAGGATCAGCTGCGGCGGCTGGGGGCGATCAGCGATCCACAGCCGCTGGGCTCCTCCGCTCCCGACGCCTTCGGCCGGGAGTCGATCCTGTTCGAGCTGCGCACCGCCTCCGGGTCGGCCGGCCGGTTCGCCTGCGCGAAGATCGGCCAGCGCTTCGTCACCCTGAGCGTGGTGGTGCTCGATCCCACTCCGAGCATCGGGGCGGCCGCGTTCGAGAAGGTCAGCGCCGGGCTGACGGTCCGCTGACTCAGGTCTGGGTGACGCGCACGGTGGTCTTCAGCTCTTTGCCCGTGGCCGGATCGCGCGCGTACATCGTGAGGATCCCCTCGATGTTCACGTCGAAGGTGATCTCGACCTGCACCTGGCCCGACGGCGCCTGGCGAATCCCCGCGAAGGTGAACTCGCCCAGCTGCTCGTTGTCGGCGACCGCAGTGTGGTCGCCCTGGAAGATCCGCATGATCAGCTCGGTCTGATTGTCCGCGCTGGTGGTGCCCAGCAGCTGCTTCGCGTTCGGGATCGCCGAGTTGCGGGGGAAGACGACGTGCATCTCCCCGCCCGCCTTCTCGAGCCCGATCCCCATCGGGATCACGTCGAGCAGCTGCAGCTTGAGGTTGGAGTCGTCCTGCAGCGAGTGGGCGTAGAGCGCCGCGCCGATCGCCACCGCCTCGTCCGGGTGCACGCCCTTGCTCGGCGGCTTGCCGAAGAACTTGGTCAGCCGGTCCTGCACGATCGGCATCCGGGTCTGCCCGCCGACCAGCATCACCTCGTCGATGTCCTTGGTCGACAGCCCCGAGTCCACCAGCACCCGGGCCACGATCTTCAGCGTGCGATCGACCAGCTCCAGCGTCAGCTGCTCGAGCAGCTTCCGGGTGAAGCGCATCTCGATGTTCAGGGGCTGGCCCTGCGCGGTCATCGTGATGAACGGGATGTTGAAGGGCGCTTCCTCGCGCGACGACAGATCGATCTTGGTCCGCTCGGCCAGATCCTTGATCCGCTGCATCGCCACCGGATCCGCCGAGAGATCGATGCCCGTCTTCGCGCGGAACTCCTTGAGGATGTGGTGGATCATCGCGTTGTCGAAGTCGATGCCGCCGAGGAAGATGTCTCCGCCGGTCGACTTCACTTCGAACACCTGCTTGCGGATCTCGATCACCGACACGTCGAAGGTGCCGCCGCCCAGGTCGTAGATGATGACCGTCTTGTTGAGGTCCTTGCCGACGCCGTACGCCAGCGCCGCCGCGGTGGGCTCGTTGATGATCCGCACCACCTCGAGATCGATCAGCTTGCCGGCGTCCTTCACCGACTGCCGCTGGCGATCCGAGAAGTAGGCCGGCACCGTCACCACCGCCCGGTTCACCGGGATCCGCAGGTGGTTGGAGGCGACGTCGCGAATCTTGTTCAGGATCCTCGCCGAGACGTCCTGCAGCGACAGCGACTTCTTGCCGACGTCGAGCACGACCTCTTTGTTGTCCTCGCTCGGCCGGACGTTGTACTGGACCACCTTCCGCATCGTTTCGACGATGTCGCTGCGGAAGCTGCGGCCCACCAGGCGCTTGGCGCCGTAGATGGTGTTCTTCGGGTTCAACTGCCACTGGCGCTTGGCCTCGTAGCCGATCAGCTCATTGCCCTTGTCGTCGATCGCGAAGATCGACGGCACGGTGTAGTCGCCCCCCTTGTAGGGGATGAGCTTGACCTGCGGGACGCCGTCCTTCTCTCCGTCGACGATCGCCGCACAGGAGTTGGTGGTCCCGAGGTCGATTCCGATGATTGGTTCTTTCGACCCCACGTAGGCTTCGGACCTTATTGCATCGGCGCTACTTGTCGAATCGAGAATAACCGTCGATTCCGCTGATCCAGGTCGACAGGTTGACTCCGGGGAGGGTGAAGACGTCCTCGACTGTGGTCCCGTTCGCCAGATCCACCGCCACCACCTCCAGCTTCACCGACCCCTGGCTGGCCGGATCCGCGCCCGGGCCGGCCGGGGCAGGGGGGACCCCGATCGTGGTCTGGCCGCTGGCGATCGCGAAGTAGAGGACGTGGCGCTGCTGGCTCCCGGTGAGGCTGACCCGGGCCAGCTCGCCGCCGCTGGAGTAGACCGAGCTCCACTCCGGTTGCCCCGGCGCGAAGCTGCGGCCCGCCGGCTGGTAGCTGGGGTTGGTCGGCACCGGGAGAAAGGGTGCGACCAGCACCTTCACCGGCAGGCTGGTTCCCCGGGTCAACCGGCCGGAGTACGCGTTTCCGTTGGTGTTTCCGCCCAGCGCCCAGATCCCGGGAGTCGACAGCTCCAGCCCGCCGTACGGCGTCCCGCTGCGCAGCACCACCGGCGGCACCATTCGCGTTCCGTCCGGCCCGGGCGGGCCCGCGTTCACCGACGAGAAGCCGATCGGCAGCAGCCCTCCCTCGGTGCCCACCTCGGCCGCGGCGATCACCACCGTGTCGAGGGTGCTCGGCAGCTTCGGCAGCACCACCTCGGTGCGGCGCCTCTGCTCTCGCCGGGGAGTGAAGCTCATCGGGGTGAAGTTCGCGTAGTCCGGCACGTCCTCGCTGCCCATCGGACACCGCGTCGCGCTCGCGCACAGCCCGTCGCCGTCGATGTCGGTGGTGTCCGGCACCCGAGCCCGATCGGTGAGCGAGAAGCGGGTCTGCACCGTGTAGTCGAAGGCTCCGACGTACGAGAGGAACTGGGTGCTGCGCAGCGCCAGCGCCGCGTCGAGATCCGCCCGGCCGGCGAACGCCACCGCGTGGCGCACCGTCCCCGCCTGCCCCAGGCCCAGCGACTTGCCCTTGATCTCCTGCGGGATTCCGAAGCCCGGCGAGCTGTAGAGCACCAGGCTGCCCGGCACCGGCACCCCCTGGCCGATCCCGGGGATCTGGACGGTGAAGTTCTCGCCCAGCAGCAGCGCCAGATCGACCGACGGAAGATCCGAAGCCGAGATCGCCGCCAGCCCGGCCCAGTACTGGCCGCTGGTCCGCACCTCGGCGAAGTTGATCACCGCGTTGAAGCCCGCGGCGCTGTGCACCGGGTTTTCCCGCAGCGGCAGGTACAGATCGGTGGCCGGGGTGCCGATCAACGAGGCCCGCTCGTAGGTCGGCAGCCCGTCCGCGCGCACTGCCTGGGACACCGCGGTGAAGCTCGCTGGGCCGGCCGCGAGGGCAGGGAAGAGGGCCGCGCCCGTCGCGTCCGTCTCCACCTCGGTCGGGCTGGTACAGCTCGCCGCCTCGCAGCCGTTGACCTTCACCCCCGCCAGCGGAAGCCGGGTCGCCGCGTCGACCACCACCACCCGCCGGCCCGCGGTCACCGCCGCATAGACGGTGAGCTTCGACTCGACCGGCGCGACCCCGGCCCCGGTGACGGTGCCGCGGACCACCACCTTCCCCGGGGCCACCCCGGTCACCAGGCCCGAACCGTCGACCGTCGCCAGGCTCGAGGGCATCCCCGCCTCGTCCACCACCGTGAAGCTGCCCCCCGCCAGCGGATAGCTCGAGGCGTCGAGCCGGAACCCGAGCAGCCGCAATTGCAGGGTGTCGCCCACCTCGAGGATCCCGCGGGTCGGGCTGATCTCCAGCAGCGCGATGTCGCTCGCCGCCGGAGCGGGGAGGCACGCCCCGTCCACGCACGCCTTCCCCGGCCCGCACTCGGGGTGGCCCCGGCAGGTCGACGGCACGCACAGGCCCCCGACGCACTCCTTGCCCGCCCCGCACGTCGCCGCCGAAGTGCACTTCGTCGTCGGCTGGCAGTGGCTCTCCTGGCAGTAGCCGTTCTGCGCCGGCATCGGCGGCCCGCTCACGCAGTCGCCGTCGATCAGGCACTTCGGCTGCTCGAGACACAGGCTCTTGCTGCAGTCGAACCCCGGCGGGCACTGGCCGGTGCCGAACTTCTTGCACTCGAAGTTCGACCCGCACTCCGAGCTGCTCGCGCAGTACTTGTAGGTCACGCACCGGCCGAACGTCGCGCTGGTGCAGTACTGGCTCGGCGGGCAGTCGCTCAGCGTCTTGCAGTCGGCCGTCCCGCACAGCCCCGACTTGCAGACGATTCCCTCGCCGCCGCAGGTGACGTCGTTGAGGCAGCGGCGGGTGCAGGTGCCCGAGGCACACGAGTAGAGCGTCAGCGCCACCCGGGGATCGAGGCCCGGCGCGCAGTCGGCCGGCAGGGTGCAGACCGGCAGGCACAGCCCCTGGGTCACCTCGCACCGGCCGCCGGTGCCGACGCAGTCGGCGTCCGCGGTGCAGCGCTTCTGGGCCTGGCAGGTGCCCGAGACGCACTTCTGGTTGGCGGCGCACGCGCTGTCCATCGCGCACTGGCACTTGTCGGCGGTGCAGATGAAGCCGCTGGCGCACTCGGAGTCCCGGGCGCACTCCGGCGGCGGCTTGCAGACCCCCGCCCGGCACACCTGGGCGTCGCCGCACTCGCTGTCGTCCAGGCAGATCGGGCCACAGGCGCCCCGGCGGCAGCGCTGAGTGGCGGTGCACTGGCCGTCGGTCTCGCAGGGGGTGGAGTTGACCGCCGGACAGCCGAGCATCACCACCGACGCGAGCATCAGGACAGGCACCCGCCCCAGGCGCGGTGCGACGAGGAAGGACATGGCGGCGCACTCTAGAGCACAACCGCGCGGCCGGAGGGCGGTGAGGCGAATTGTCTCCGCTGGGACAAGCTGCCTCCGCTGCCCCGCCGCGCGCCCCGCTGGTTCAGCCGTGACCGCCGCGCGGCACGCAAGCTGCTGTGAGCCGAGCCCAATGAGAGCTGGCAACCCGACGGTCCTGCTGGCCGAGGACGATGACGATCTGCGTGCGCTGCTCACCGCCCGGCTGCAGCGCGAGGGACTGTGGGTGGTGGAAGTGGAAGACGGGTTCGAGCTGCGCGACTACCTCGAGCTGTGCCGCCCCGGAGGCGACCTGAGTGAGCCCGACCTGGTGATCACCGACGTCCGGATGCCGGGTGAGACCGGCCCCGAGGCCCTCGCCCACCTGGCCTTTCTCCACGCCCCGGTGATGATCATCTCCGGGTTCCTCGGCCCCGAGCTGCGCGCCCTGGCGGGCCTCAGAGGCGTGGTGGCGATCTTCGAGAAACCCCTCGACCTCGACGTGCTGATGGTCGCCATTCGCCGGCTGCTGAAGAACTGATCGCATTTTCTGGCGGGCCGCAGCGTTACAATCCGCAGCGCCATGGAAGCCAAAAAATTTCTCCAGACGGTCGGCTCCGAAGTCACCAGCGACTTCACCAAGAACCGCTCGATCCTCTCGTTCGAGGAATACACCCAGCTGTTCGTCCAGTCCCCGGCCCGCCAGGCCCGCAACGCCGCCCAATACCTGCGCGACGCGATCGACTTCTACGGCCACGAGCAGGTGCCTCACCCGACCGGGACGATCCGCCGCTTCAAGATCTTCGACGCTCCGGCGGGCGATCGGGACGGCCGGGTCGCCGGCCAGGAAGAGGTCCAGAACGCGATCTACCGGCTGCTGGGAAACTTCGTCCGCGCCGGGCGGATCAACAAGCTGATCCTCCTCCACGGGCCCAACGGCTCGGCCAAGTCGACGATCATCGAGGCGCTCAAGCGGGGGATGGAGCACTACTCCAGCCAGCCCGAGGGCGCGCTCTACACCTTCAACTGGATCTTCCCGTCCGAGAAGCTGGTCAAGGGCTCGATCGGGTTCGGCGATCGCGCCGGCGGCGGCGGCGGCACCGGCTCGCTGGCCAGCTACGCCCACCTCGAGGCCGAGAACATCGAGGTGCGGATCACCAACGGGCTCCACGAGCACCCGCTGTTCCTGGTGCCGAAGGAAGAGCGCAAGAAGCTGATCCTCGAGACGCTGGGGCCGAAGACCGACTTCATCCTCTCCAGCTACCTGCTCCAGGGCGAGCTGTCGTCGAAGAGCCGCCGGATCTACGACTCGCTGCTGGCCACCTACGAGGGCGACTGGCTGAAGGTGATGCGCCACGTCCAGGTCGAGCGGTTCTACGTCTCGCGCCGTTACCAGACGGCGACGGCGACGGTCGAGCCGCAGATGAGCGTCGACGCCGCCTACCAGCAGGTGACCGCCGATCGCACCACCGCCAACCTCCCCCCCGCGCTCCAGAGCGTGATCCTCTACGATCCCCACGGGCCGCTGGTCTCGGCCAACCGGGGGCTGATCGAGTACTCCGATCTGCTCAAGCGCCCGCTCGAGGCGTTCAAGTACCTGCTCGGCGCGAGCGAGACCGGCGAAGTTCCCCTCGAGCACTTCGTCCTCCAGCTCGACGAGGTGCTGATCGCCAGCAGCAACGAGAAGCACCTGGCCGCGTTCAAGGAGCTGCCCGACTTCTCCAGCTTCAAGGGGCGGATCGAGCTGGTCCGGGTGCCGTACCTGCGCCGCTGGAAGGTCGAGCAGGAGATCTACGACGCCCAGGTCAACGCCACCACCGTCGGCCGGCACATCGCCCCCCACGCCACCCGGGTCGCCGCGATGTGGGCGGTGCTCACCCGGCTGAAGAAGCCGATCTCCGAGCGGTACCCCAGCGAGGTCCGCGGGCTGATCGAGCGGCTCTCGCCGCTGGAGAAGCTGCGGCTGTACCAGGAAGGCCAGGCCCCCGAGCGGTTCTCGCTGCCCCAGGCGCGCGAGCTGAAGAAGCACCTCCAGACGGTCTACGAAGAGTCCGACAGCTACCCGAACTACGAGGGCCGCAGCGGCGCCTCGGCCCGCGAGATCAAGACCTCGCTCTTCAACGCCGCCCAGAGCGTCGAGTTCGAGGGGCTCCACCCGCTGGCCGTGCTCAAAGAGCTGACCGCGCTTTGCAAGGACAAGAGCGTCTACGAGTTCCTCCAGCAGGAGGTGGTCGAGGGGTACCACGACCACGAGGAGTTCGTGGCCACCGTCGAAGGCGAGTACCTCGAGCTGGTCGATCACGAGGTGCGCGACTCGATGGGGCTGGTCAGCGAGGCCCAGTACAAGGACCTGTTCGAGAAGTACGTCCAGCTGGTCTCCGCCTGGGTGAAGGGCGAGAAGATCCAGAACAAGGTCACCGGCGCCCAGGAGAAGCCCGACGAAGGGCGGATGGTCGAGTTCGAGACGATCATCATGCCGAAGGTCGAGGACGCCTCGGAGTTCCGCAAGGGGCTGATCTCCAACATCGGCGCCCACAAGATCGACAACCCGACCGGAGAGCTGGAGTGGTCGCGGATCTTCCCCGACCACTTCAAGCGGCTGCGCGATCACTTCTTCGAAGAGCGCAAGAAGCTGCTGCGGCGCAACGTCGAGAACACCCTCAAGTTCCTCTCGGGCGAGCAGGCCAGCCTGATGGCCCGGGAGCAGGCGGCGGTGCGCCAGATGCTCGACACGATGTGCCAGCGCTACGGCTACAACGACGCCTCGGCCCGGGACGCGATCGTGTTCCTGATCCGCAAGCGCTACCCCTGAAGCTGCTGAAAGTACGCGGGAATAACGCACCGCGCCCAACAGTTACGGGTTCTTAGGTGGGGCAGTGTGGGCCGGCTACCAAAACGCCCGTAGTACCTTGACTTTTTGGTCAAGATTTGGTGAATTCCGCGCCCCTGAATCTGCCCGGACCTCGGCCGAACCAAACCCGCAGCGAGTCAAGCGGGCTTCCCACGCGAAGGCAACAACAAATGATCGACGGACAGCAGCTGCACTTTTTTGGCGGTAAGGGAGGCTCAGGCAAAACAACGCTGTCGGCCGCATTTGCCCTGAACCTGAGCGAAAAACTCGGCAAGGACAAGATCCTTCTCGCCAGCATCGAGCCCAATGGCGGGCTGTCTGATCTGCTGAAGCGGAAGCTGACCCACAAGCCGACCAAGCTGGTGACCGGCAAGGGCACCGGCGGGCTGTGGGCCTCGGAGCTCGACCCGAAGGAAGTGGTCGGGCCCTTCACCACCGCCTACCGCACCGCGCTGCTCGCCTCGGCCACCAAGGGCGTGATCATCAACGGCGACGACGTGCAGAAGCTGCTCGACGTCTCGACCGCCAACCTCGGCGAGCCGGCGACGCTCTTCCACCTCTTCGACCTGCTCGAGAGCAAAGAGTTCGACCGGATCGTGATCGACGGCCTCGGCGCGGCGCACTGCATCCGCCTGCTCGACCACGCCACCAACCTGCGCAAGTTCATCGCCCTCGTCCGGGGCGAGAAGCCCGGCAAGGCGACCAAGGCCGCCGCCGCCACCCCCAAGCCCCCCTCGCCGCTCGATGGCTTCGCCGCGGCGTGCGACAAGGCGATCGCCTTCCTCAAGGATCCGACCCGGTTCGCCTTCCACCTCGTCGCGCTCGCCGAGCCGGTGCCCGAGGCGCAGACCCGCTTCCTCTTCAACGCCCTCAAAGAGCGGGCGACCCCGGTGGTCGAGATCATCACCGACCAGATCGAAGACGGAAAAGACAGCCGCGAGGTCGCCAACCGCCGCGGCCTGCAGGCCCCCCACGTCCGCCGGTACCAGACCCTCGGCGTCCCGGTGGAGCTGCTCCACCGCCGGATCGTCGGGCCCCGCGGCCAGGACGAAGTGAAGGCGTTCGCCAAAGAGTGGATGAGCGGCAAAGAGACCAAGGCGCTGCAGTTCTCGGCCGCCGAAGGTCCTCCCGCGCTGGTCCGCGCCCCGTCGATGCCGCCGATCGCCGCGCCGCCGCTGCCTCCCACCCGCTTCATCTTCTTCGTCGGCGGAGGAGGGGTCGGCAAGTCCAGCTGCGCCGCCGCCGCCGCCGTCACCCTGACCGAGAAGGAAGGCCCGGTTCTCCTCATCTCGACCGACTTCGCCCACTCGCTCTCCGACGTGCTGCAGAGCCGGCTCACCGACACCGAGACCCAGG
>JAGSPQ010000341.1 GCA_018262385.1 Myxococcaceae bacterium
CGCCGCCGCCGGAGCGGGCCAGCTGATGATCTCCTGGTCCCCGGTGCCGGGCGCGGCCTCGTACACCGTCACCTCCTCGCTCGCGCCCGGAGGGCCGTACAACCAGGGGACGTGCGTGACCACCGAGAGCCGCTGCGCGTTCGGCGGCACCAACGGCACCCCGTATTACTTCATCGTCCAGGCGGCCAACTCCAACGGCCAACTGGGTTCGCCTGCCCCCGAGCAGAGCGCCACTCCGCTGGCCGCGTTCGCGGTGCCGCCGACCGCCACCTTCACCGGCGGCAACACGGCGATCGGCTTTGCCTGGAACGCGGTCGCCACCGCGACCGGCTATCGGATCTACCGCCGCGGGTTCAACTCCGACTGGAAGCTGCTCGGCCCGTCGAACGGCTTGAGCTTCATCGACCCGGTGAAGAACGGAGTGCCGTACCTCTACGCCTTCCAGACGGTGAACGCCGGAGGCAACGGGGTGTGGGCGATCCCCAGCAGCGGCTACCGGGTCGCCACTTCGCTGGTGCCGGTGACGCCGTCGAACGTGACCGCGATTGCCGGCAACAACACCACCACCATGATGTGGGATCCGGTGCTCGAGGCGACCTCGTTCTCGGTGGCGGCCTCGCTCACCGCCGGCGGCCCCTACAACCAGACCGCCTGCACCGCTTCGGGCGACACCCACTGCAACCTCACCCCGATGAACGGCACCCCGTACTACGTGGTGGTGACCGCCAACGGCACCGGCGGCTCGAGCACGCCGTCGCCCGAGGTGCTCTTCACCTCCAACAGCTCGGCGCCGCTGATTCCGATCCTCACCGGCATCGCGGGCAACAACGCCCACGTGGTGACCTGGCCGCGGATGACCGGCGCCAGCTCGTACAAGGTGCACCGCCGCTCGGGCGCCAGCCCGTGGTCGGAGGTCGCCGCGCCGACGGTCTCGATTCACTACGACGAGGACGTGCTCAACACCGAGAGCTACCAGTACGCGGTGCAGCCGGTCGCGGCCGGGACTCCCTCGGCCTGGTCGGTGAGTCCGGCGGCGCTGGTGGCGAGCAACGCGCTGCCGCAGCCGCCGAGCATCTCGGCCCAGCCGGGCAACGGGCTGGTCACCCTGCGCTGGACGCCGGTCGCCGGGGCCGCCTCGTACACGATGCGCTCGTCGCTGGTGGTGGGTGGGCCGTACGCCAGCACCTGCGCTCCCGCCGGCGCGTACGAGACGATCTGCAACGCGATCATCGCCAACGGCACGCCGGGCTACCTCGTCGGCCAGACCGGCAACGGCACCGCGTTCAGCGTCTACTCGCCGGAGACGACCGCCACCCCCAGCGCGACGCGCCCGCTGGCCAACAACGTCAACCCGACGGTGGTGGCGATGCGGGTGCACCTGGCCTGGGTCGCGGCGGTGGGCGGCGCGAGCAGCTACCGGATCTACCGCCGCTCGCCGACCACCGCCCCGGCGCTGATCGCGGAGATCAGCGGGCTCGCCTTCGACGACGAGCCGCTCACCACCGGCACCGTCTACCGCTATTGGGTCCAGCCGGTGAACGGCGCCGGAGCCGGGGCCTGGTCCTCGGTGGCGCAGATCACCGCCCCCTAGAATTTCGAGCGCTGGTCCAGCCAGGTCCGAGCGAGGCCGTTCATTCCGAGCGCAGTCGAGGGACGGCGAGCCGCGACCCCCGGAGCACGGGAGCACGGGTTGCCTGGAGCGCCTGGAGCACGGGTTGCCTTAGGCACGGGAGCACGGGGTGCTCCGCCCTTCCGCTCGAGCGGGGACCCTGCCCTGGGGGTGGAGCATCCATGTCGCTCCGCGGCGCGGGACGAATCGGACCCTCGCGAAGAGGCGCGCCCTCTGCGCCGGCACTGGCACATCCGCTGCTCCTGCGTCCCTCGCCGTTCCGAGGTGGAGCGGTTCTCGAAAAGTGAGGAAGACCGTATGGAGTTCGGAAAGAGGTACGCCGTTTTCTCGGTGAGGAAAGGTGACAACAACGGTGCGGCGATCTGGGTGCGCGCCGGCTACGCGTGGGCCAACCGGGATGGTTCGGCCAACGTGGCGCTCGACGTGCTCCCGCTCGACGGGAAGCTGCACATCCGGGAAGCGGGAGAGCGGCGCGAATACGCCGGCTCGACCACTCCGCAGCAGAAGCCGAAGCAGCCCGAAACGCAGTCCATGCAGTTGGTCGACACGCAGTCCATGGGGGGACACTGAAATGAAACAGGCAATGGCGATGGTGGCGGTGGCGGCGGTTCTTTCACTCGGGCTGGGGAACGCCGAGGCGGCTCCGCGCAAACCGGGCAAGCAGGTGTCGGGGATGATCAACCTCAACCAGGCCTCGGCGCAGCAGCTCGATCTGCTGCCGGGGGTCGGCGCGAAGGCCGCGGCGAGAATCATCGAGCACCGCAAGAAGACCCCCTTCACCCGCCCCGAGGAACTGGTGCAGGTGAAGGGCTTCGGGAAGAAGAAGTACGACCGGCTCAAGCCGCACCTGGCGGTCGCCGGGCCGACCACCCTCAGGCAGCTGCCGCCCGCTGAGGCGCCAACCGAGCAGGGGAGGGCCGCGCCCGCTGCCAAGCGCTGAGCTTCGAACGAGCGCGGAGCCTCCGGCCTGGCGCCGGGGGCTTCGTGGCCGATGGACTTTCGCTACACTCCCGCCCAGCTCGATGTTCACCGAGAAGCTCACCGCCGTGCTCCCGATGCCCCGATGAAGCGGGCCGGAGAGTTCGAGCTGATCGACGCCTTCGTCTCCGCGCTGCCCCACCCGCGCGCGCCGCAGGGCCCCGGCGACGACACCGCCGTGCTGCCCCCCTCGCGCGAAAACCTCTGTGTCACCACCGATGCGCTGGTCGAGAACGTCCACTTCTCGCGCCCGGCGTTCTCGCTGCGCGACATCGGCCACAAAGCACTGGCGGTGAATCTCTCGGACCTCGCGGCGATGGGCGCTCGCCCCACCTGGTGGCTCTGCGCGCTGGGCCTGCCGAAAAACACCACCCGCGCCCAGGTCCTCGCGCTCGCCCGCGGCATGGCTCCGCTCGCCCGGCAGCACCGGCTCGCGCTGGTGGGCGGCAACATCACCTCTTCGCCCGTCCTCACCCTCACCCTCACTGTCGCCGGGCAGGCCCGACGGCCGATGCTGCGCTCCGGGGCGCGGCCGGGAGATCTGCTCTTCGTCTCCGGCACCCTCGGGGCCGCCGCCGCCGGCCTGTCGCTGCCCACCCCCGCGCTGGTCGCCGCCCAGAAGCGCCCGGTGCCGCAGGTGAGGCTCGGCCTCGCCGCCGCCCGCTGGGCCTCGGCGGGAATCGACCTCTCCGACGGCCTGCTCGCCGACCTGGGTCACCTCTGCGCCGCCTCGAAGGTCGGAGCGAACCTCCGCTCCGCCGCCCTGCCGCTTCACCCCGCGCTGCCCCGCTCCCCGAAGGCGCTGCAGTGGGCGCTCACCGGCGGCGAGGACTACCAGCTGCTGGTCGCCGTTCCCCCGCGCCACGCCGCCCGGCTCGGCCGCGCCTTCACCCGCATCGGCGAGGTCACCCGCCACGGCGGAATCCTCACCCTCGACGGCGCGCGGGTCTCCCCCCAGGGGTTCGATCATTTCCGGCGGTAATTCCCGTCGGAAGGTAACCGCCGCTGACAGAACCCTCGCAATACCAGCGCCCACCGATGGGGAGAATTGGCCAACGCCACTCACTCCCATGCGCCTCCTCGAAACCATCAAGTCCTTGAACCTGCTGAAGAAGCTCACTCCTTCTCCGGCCTCCCGCGCGGCGGCGGCCTTCCGTGACGGCCAGACCCTCGGCGAGGTGATGCGCGATGCCTCCGATTCCATCGCCCGCGAGGCGGTTCGCCAGGCGCTCGCCGAGTTCTCCGACGGCCCGGCCGCGCTGCTGATCACCTGCCTGATCGAGTCCACCACCGCCGGCTGGGAGCTGCTCGCCAGCCAGCTGGCCGCCTCGAACCAGCTCCCCCGCGACCGCTCGGCCTGGGTCGCCGCCCGGCTGACCGACTACGGCCACTGCCTGAGCGAGGACCTGATGTCGCAGCACCTGATCAACCTCGTCCTCTGCGTCACCGGCCTCCACGTCGAGGCCCTGGTGCTCACCCGCGACGACGTCGACGCCCGCCGGCTCACCGAGCAGCTGGCCGAGCTGCTGAAGAAGGGCCTGTCGAGCGGGCTGCCCCGCGCCGCCCTCGCCCAGACGCTGACCACCCCCCACCGCCCGACCGGCCGGATCATCGCCCCCCGCCCCTCGGCCAACTGAAGCCCGCTTCGCAGTCCAGTCCGATTTGAGGAATACTCATCGGACCCATGCCGAAAATTGCTCTGCGCAACCCGCTCGACGGCTTCAAGAAGGCGGTCGACCAGGCCTCCGCCCGGCTGCAGGCCGAGGTGTTTCACGGGCCGATCGGCAGGGCCGTCTCCGAAACGCCGAAGACCGGCTGGGTCGCGAAGGGAATCGCCCGGCTGGGCCTGACCGCGTTCAAGCCGGCGCCGCCGCCGCCGGTGCTCAAGCGGCCGGTGGTGATGATCACCGGGCTGACGATGGAGGCCGCTTCCTATGATCCGATGGCGAAGCACCTCGCCTCCAACTCCGCCAACGGCAAGGTCGCCGTCTACGTCGTCGCCGACGGCAAGTTCCACGACGGCGGCGTCAACGGCAAGGTCCTCACCGACGCCCAGGCGGCGAAGACCAGGATGTTCCAGATTCAGTACACCGACGTGAAGGGCGCTCCCTCCGACAAGGAGCCGCAGCTCGAGCGGGCCTTCCGGGCGATTCAGCGGGCGACCCACGCTCCCGCGCTCGACGTGGTGGCCCACTCCGCCGGCTGCACCGACTTCCGGCTCTACCTCGACCGGCGCCCCGCCGCCGACCGGAGCATCGGGATCAACGAAGCGGTCTTCATCGGCCCCGCCTCGCACGGCACCTTCATGGGCAACGTCGGCAACGCGGTCGGCCGCCCGATCGGCGTCGAGAAGGCGGGCACCGAGCTCGAGATCGGCAGCCCGCTGGTCCAGCACCTCAACGACGGCTGGGCGGGCCAGCGCAACCAGGTGAAGGGCGACGTCACCATCCTCGGCATCTCCGGAGCGCCGACTCCCGGCAAGGGCGGCGTCTCGAACGGCGACGGCTTCATGCCCGTCAACCAGCTCGACATGGCCAACGCCCACACCATCGTGCTCAAGGGCAGCGATCCCACCCCGGTCGCCCACCTGATGCAGGTCG
>JAGSPQ010000342.1 GCA_018262385.1 Myxococcaceae bacterium
CATCGGCACCTACGACAAGCGCTGAAGGCTATTTGGCGACGGTGTACTCGATCACCTTCGCCGCCTCGGTTCCCTGAAAGGTGCAGACGGTGGTGCCAGGCGCCAGGGCCTTGACCTCGTAGCGCCCGTCTACGAATGCGGTCTCGACCACCGCCGGGACGGAGCATTTGACCCGGACCACCTTCTTCACCAGCGCCTTCTCACCGACCTTCAGCGCGACCTTGGTGGCGCCGTCAGCGGGGGGCTTGGAATCGACCTGGGCCAGCACGAGCAGAAGAGGAAGAAGGAGCATCCTCGAAGAATAGGCTGCCCCGCGGAGATCCTCCAGTCGCCCGGCTGGCGGCTTTCAGGGAGGCGGCGGCACCGGCTTGAACCAGCTGCAGTTCGATCGCTCCATGCAGGCCTCGAGCGGCATCGTCTCCCCGCCGCTGCCCAGGTAGCTGGCGAAGATGTTGATCAGCAGCGTGCCGAGGTCGAACGGCTGAGCCGGATCGGGCACCGGGAAGCTGTGATCTCCCCGGGCGCTCATCATCGGAAAGAGCGCGCCGACCGTCCCGCCGAGGCTCTTGCTCTGGCGCAGCAGCCGAATCGGCGGGTCGAGCCGCGGCACGCCGAACCCGTCGTCGGCCGAGGCGACCGACTGCAGCACGTCCACGTCCATCAGCACCGGGTTGCCCGCCGCATCGAGGTGGCGGCGGGTGCGCTCGACTCCCTCGACGAAGCCGGTGTCGATCAGCACCTGCTGCGCGGTCATCCCGGCGTAGCGGCCTTTGAACTTCGGGTCGGCGTGGCGGTAGTCGAGGTGGCCGGCAGCGCGCAGCAGCGCGGCGGCGGTGGCGATCGGCACCCCCGGATCTCCCGTCATCGGCACCATCATCGAGCGGGTGGCGACGCTCTTCCCGTCGCCGTAGGTCAGCGTCCGCGTCTGCTCGTAGAAGGGAGCAAAGTTGGCCGGATCGGCCGCCTCGAGGCCCACCTGGGCGAGGTTGAGCAGCCGGCGCAGCTCGGGCGAGCCGCGGCGCATCCCGAACCCGTCGCCCAGCGCCTGAAGCGGTGAGCCGGCGGCGAACGGGCGGGTCTGGAAGGTGAACTCGGTGCTGAAGCTGTCGATCGTGAGCACCGGGCTCACCCCTTGCGGCTCGCAGCCCTCGCGCGGGCGGGTGGGCAGTTCGCGATCGAACAGCTCGAGCTTCAGCCGATCGCCCTGGTCGGACGACACCGCCAGCCGCAGGTGGCCGTTGGGCTGCACCCGCCCGCAGCGCCACTCGCCGGTCTTGAGGTTGGTCACCACTGCGATCGCGCCCGGGGTCAGCTTGCTGGGCAGGGTGGCGACCTTCACCTCGGTCGACCGGCCGAGATCGGGCAGCATCTGGAACAGCGAGGGGTTTCCGTCCGCGTCGGGGTGCACCAGCATCAGCGGCCCGAGCATCCGCAGCACCAGCGGGTCCTTCACCTGGCGCAGATCCGAGCGGGTGCCGATCTCCGACAGGTAGCCGCCGGGGAGAATGGGGACGATGGCGCTGATCTCCGGATCGAGGCCGCCGACCAGGCTGGAGAGGATTCCGCCCAGCGACGCGCCCGAGACGTAGATCGGCACGTCCGGCCCGCCCAGGTCCACCTTGCCGTCGCCGTCGAAGTCGCCCGCCAGATCCGGCGCGCCGTCGCGGTTGACGTCGAAGTCCCACTTCTGCTTCCCGTCGAAGGACCGCAGGGTCCGGATCAGCTGCATCAGGTCAATCGCCGTCTGCCGCACGGTGTCGCGGGTGTGGATGACGTAGCCGGTGAAGTAGTCGACGCCCGAGTCCACCAGCCCATCGCCGTTCTGATCGAGCGCCCGCCCCTTGAGGATCGCCCGCGCGAGCGGATCGATGCCGTAGGGCTTGACGATCTCGGTGATGATCTCTTCTTCCGTCTTGCCCAGGCCGATCCCGTGGCTGACCGCGTCCATCCCGATTGTCGCCAGCCCGAAGCGCGCCATCGGCCCCATCATCAGCAGCGCGTCCACCTTCGACGAGCCGTGCCCGTGCATGAAGATCACCACCGGCGCCGGGCCCTTGCGATCCTTCGGCACCGACAGCAGCATCGGCACCGACTCGGGCCGAATGGTCGCCTCGCCGAGCGCCGCGTTGAGCTTGAAGGTCTGCTCGTACAGGGGGAGGAACTTTCCTTCCGCGTCGTAGCGGGGAAAGAACTGGGGCGAGATGAACGAGGCCGAGGCGTAGAAGTCCACGAAGCTGAGGAAGTCGCTCAGGATCTGCTTCGTCCCCGCGGTCTGGCTTCCCCCGTACAGCTCGAGCAGCTTGGTCCCGAACGAGAGGAACTGCTCCCCGGACACGATCTTGGTGTTCGTCTTCGCGCTGGTGCGCTTGCGGGCCTCTTCCAGCGAGGCCAGCTTCGCCGGGAACTGATCGGCCAGGCGGGCCAGCGTTCCTTTCCCATACAGGCCGTCGCGCACCGCGATGTAGTCGGCGGTCACCGACTGGGTGGTGAAGGACCAGGTGAAGCCCACGTCTTCCAGCTTCAGGTTCGCCCGCGCCAGGCACTCCTTGAGCGGGGTGAGCGCCCGGGTCTGCGCCAGGTGGTTGATCGAGGTGAACGGGGAGCGCACCGGGTTGCCGTCGAGGCCGACCAGGCGGGTGGTGAGCACCACCGCGTAGGTGGTCGCTTCGCGCATCGGGTAGAGCGGCTTGGCGATCAGGGTGTTGGTCTCGCGCTCGTAGAAGCCGATCACCTCGAACGGCGAGGGCCGCCCGTCGATCGTGTTGGGGTGGTCGAGCACCCCGTCCATGTCGGTGTCTTCGCCCGGGTCGAGCTTCCCGTCGTGATTGAGGTCCTCTTCTTCCTGCTCGAACTGCAGTTGCTCGAGCGAGCCGTGCGGCTCGTCCGGGTAGTAGGTGCGGGTGTCGGCGACGAGGGGGAAGTGGCCCTGGCCCAGGTCGAGCAGCTGAGGCTGGCAGAACTCGGGCGAGCTCTCGGTGATGTCGAAGACGTAGAGCACGTCGTCGGCGGTGTCCGCGGGGGCTTTGTGCCGGGCGACGATGTTCTGCAGGTCCAGCGGCTCGGAGAACGAGGCGGTGATCGGCGCGAGCGTCCCCCAGCCGCTGAGCTTGTCGAGCTCGGCGCGGGTCGCTTTCTCCCAGCGGGTCGGCGCCACTTCGATCGACGCGTTGACCCGGCGCAGCGTCGGCGAGAGGCCGTCGAAGCGGGTGGCGAAGTCGTTCGGAAGGGGAATCTCCGGCAGCGGCCGGTGGAAGACGTCGAAGGACACCCTCGGGCCAGGCCCGGTCTGCGCCGACTGCAGCCCCTCCGGAGCAGGCGCGCACGCCACCGCCAGACACACTGCCAGTCCGAGCCATCTCATGGGTTGGCTAGGTAGGTGAACTGGGAGGTCGGGCGCAACCCTCAGGCGCACTTTCGCCGCGACGAATGGGGCTCTTCGGCTACGGTGCCGCGCGACAATGGGACGCAGAGTCGGAGGGGTGAGAGGGTTGCTTCAAGGCTTTTCGTGGGTCCTGCTGCTGGCGGCGGCGCCTGCGCTGGCCGACGCTGAGCGCGACGGCGGGCCGGATGCCGCGGTGGAGGCCGAAGCCGCGCCGGCCGACGCCGGGGTCCCCGCGGGGATCGAGCTGAAGATCGCCGGATCGCTGCGGCTGGCCCAGACGCTGGTGAGCCGGTTCCCGATCGACGAGCAGATCAGCACCGCGCCCAACCCGTTCGAGGTGCGGGCGCGGCTGGATCCCGAGCTGAGCTACGGCAAGTTTCGGCTGGCGGTCGAGTTCGACGTCGTCAACGGAGCGGCCTTCGGAGTGCCAGGCCCGACGATCGTGGCCCCGCGGGTGCCGGTGCCGCCGGCCAGCTCGCTCGAGCTGCGGCAGGCCTACCTCGAGTACCGGTGGGCGACCGGCGCGGCCCGGCTGGGCCAGCAGACCTCGCAGTTCGGCCTGGGGATCCTCTCCAACGCGGGCGCGACCGACGCCGCGCCGGGCGACTTCGGCCACTCCCGCTTCGGGTCGCTGGTGCTGCGGGGGCTGCTGATCGGCCGGCCGCTGTTCAGCCTGGGCGGTGCCTGGCGCGCGGTCGAGCCGCTGGTGGCGGCGGATCTGGTGGTGCGCGACGGAACCGCCGACCTGTACCAGGGTGACCGCGCGGTCCAGGGGATCGTCGGCTTGCGCTTCAACGCCGCCCCGGATCGGATCGTGGCGCTGACTGCGATCTACCGGCGGCAGCGGGCGGACAACGCTCCGGGCGGTGAGCGCGCGACCGACGTGCTGGTGATCGATCTCTCGGCCCGCTGGGTCTTCTCGAGCCTCACCGTCGGCTTCGAGCTGGCGGCGATCACCGGCAGCACCACCCAGGGACGCACCAACGAGTCGCCGGTGATGCAGGTGCGCCAGCTGGGCGCCCTGGGGAAGATCGCCTGGCACCGGGGCTCGACCAGCGTGCTGTTCGACGTCGGCTACGCGTCGGGGGACAACAACCCCTACGACGATCAGCTCAACGGCTTCCGCTTCGATCGCGACTTCCACGCGGGGCTGATCCTGTTCGAGCAGGTGCTCGGCTACCAGACGGCGCGCAGCGCGCTCCGGCTGGCCGACCCGGCGCTGGTGGGGGCGCCGCCCGAGGGGCTGAACCTGCTCCCGACCGGCGGAGCGATCACCGGCGCGGTCTGGTTGTTCCCGCGGGTGAGCCAGTCGCTGACCGATTGGCTCGTCCTCTACGGCGGGCCGCTGGTGGCGTTCTCCACCGCCAAGCTCAGCGACCCCTACAGCAGCCGGCTGCTGGGCGGCGGGGCTGCACTCAACTACCTCGGCGCCAGACCGGGCGACTACCTCGGCACCGAGCTCGACCTCGGCCTGCAGGGCCGCTGGGATCTCACCAAGGACCTGAGGCTGGCAGGCACGCTCGAGGGCGGAGCCTTCATCCCCGGGAACGCCTTCCAGCGCCCCACCGGCACGCGGATGGATCCGGTGGGGCTGGTGCGGCTGCGGCTGACGGTCAGCCTCTAAGCGGCGTCGTCGAGGCGAGGAGGGGTCGAGCTTCGGCGATCTGCGGCGAGCCGCCCGCCCTCAGCTCGGTCTGCATCAAGGTGCGCACCCGATCGGCGAGGGCAGGGACGTCGGCCGCGCCGAGCTGGCGGGTGGCGATCGCCGGCAGGAATGAGACGCGCACCACTCCGGGAATCGACCACCAGCGCCCGTACGG
>JAGSPQ010000343.1 GCA_018262385.1 Myxococcaceae bacterium
ACGGGGGGGGAATCGTGCCGCGGGAGAAGTCCTTCCTTCCGGCGGTACTGGCTCGGCGCTTGCGGGCCATGATCTGGCCAGGCTTGGAGATGGGCTGCTCGATTTCGCCAGGAAGGGGCTCGCATCGCCGGGTCGGTGGTTGGGTCGCGGTCAAGCTGTCTCGAGCCCGCACTACCCTCCTTTCCCTGCGAGCACGGCTCAACGGACGCGCATCGAAACCATCGGAGCCGGTCACACCGCGACGCGCGGGCGCAGCTCTTCGGCCACGGTCTCGATCTGCGCGGCGAGCGCCTCACCCTCGGCGACCAGCCGCTCCTTCAGCCGCCGGCGGCTGCCGAGCACGAGGAACACCCGCGCGTCGCGCAGCGCGCTCGCCCGGCGCTCGAGGAACACCCGGGTGAAGAGCGCCAGCGGCAGGGTGCCGAGCAGCGCCGCCAGGCCCGCCCCCCAGCCAAAGCCGAGCCAGGCGCCGACGGTGAGCAGCGCCCACCACAGCGGCGCGAGCACCAGCAGGGTCAGCACCTTCACCGTCGCCTCGGTGTCGACCTCCGGGCGGGTGAGCCGCACCATCGCGATCGGGATCGCGTACGGGATCGCGAACAGCCCGATCCCCAGCAGCACCAGCGGCAGCCCGAGCAGCCAGAGCAGGTTGCGCAGCACGAACGCGCCGACCGTCGCCGGGCGGTAGGCGTAGGTCAGCTCGCGGGCCCGGGCGTCGACCAGGCAGAGCCGGTGCTGAAACGAGAGCACCTCGCCTTTGATCCGCTCGAACCGCTCGGGCTGCTCGGCGCGCAGCAGCTGCATTCCGCGGGCGAAGGCGCGCAGCCGCTCGGTGTCCTGCTCCGGGTCGCCGACCTTCAGCGCGTAGAGCGCCTCGGCGGTCTGAACCAACGGCAGGTCTTCCCACTGCTCGAGGTTGAGGGTCACCGCCCGCAGCGCATCGGCGATCGCCTCGGTGAGCCTCCGCGCCGCCTCGCGGGGATCCTCTCCTTCCTTCGGGACGAACGGCGCCGGATCGAGGATCGCCCCGACGTCGGCGCGCCCGCGCGAGCGGAAGAGATCCTTCTGCAGGTAGTTGAGCCCGACCGGCACGATCTTCACCGGCGCGCCCTGCCGCAGCGCCTCGAGCGCGATCCGGGCGCAGCCGGTCTTCAGCTCGGCCAGCTGCGGCTCGGAGTGGCTCTTCCCTTCCGGGAAGATCATGATCGCCCGCCCCTTCGTCAGCGCCTCGACGCTGGCGTTGAGGGTGCTGTCGTTCTTCGCCATGTCGCCGGCGTTGTCCTGGCGGCGGAACACCGGCAGCGCCTGCATCGCCCGCAGCATCCAGCCCAGCACCGGGATCTTGAACAGCGGCGCCTTGGAGAGGAACGTCACGTGCCGCCGGGTGAAGGCGAACACCATCCCCGGGTCGACCAGCCCGTTGGGGTGGTTGCCGACGAAGATCACCGGCCCCGGCAGCGTCAGCCCGCCGTGCGGATCGCGAACCGGCTCGAGCCGGTAGAACAGCTTCAGCAGCAGCGCGACCACCGCGCGAAACGCCCGGTAGAACCACACGTCAGCTCACTTCGGGTCTTGCCGCTTGAGGAACTTGTCCTGCGGCTCGTAGCCCGACCGCTCAAGCCGCTTGCGCTCGAGGGTGTCGGCCGCCGACTTGAGCATCGTCGAGAGCGCGCGGAGGCTCTCGGTGAACATCCGCTCGAGCTGGTCCTGGCGCTCCCGCTTGGCGGCGCTGGAGTTCTCGCGCCTGAGCAACTTGAGAAGTGGAAACCGCATGCCGGGCCACCATATGGGAAAGTCCGTTTGGAGGAGCAAGTCAGCCAATGAAGAAAATCGGGTTTCTGGGGATGGGTCTGATGGGCAGCCGGATGGCGAAGAACCTCGCCGTCAAGGGCTTCACCGTGCACGGGTGGAATCGCACCCCGGCGCGGGTCACCGAGCTGGCCGGCGCCGGGGTGATCGCCGCCGCCACTCCCCGCGCGCTCGCGGCCGAGGTCGACGCGTTCTGCACCTGCGTCTCGGATCCGGCGGCGCTGCGCGAGGTCGCGCTGGGGCCCGACGGGCTGCTGGCCGGGGCGAAGAAGGGCCAGCTGTTCATCGACTTCAGCACCGTCTCGGGCGAGCTGACCCAACAGCTCGAGACCGAGTTCGGCGCGCGCGGGGTCGACTTCGCCGAGGCGCCGGTCACCGGCTCGAAGAACGGCGCCGAGAAGGGCACCCTGGTGATCATGACCGGCTGTACCCCGCAGACCTTCGCGCGCTGCCAGCCGATCTTCGGGGCGGTGGGCGAGAAGGCGATTCACTGTGGCCCGGTCGGAGCGGCCACCCAGGTGAAGCTGGCCGGCAACGTGCTGATCGCCGCGATGCTCCAGGGCCTGTCGGAAGGGATGCTGCTCACCGCCAAGGCCGGGGTGGACGTGCGCAAGCTGCTCGAGGTGATCGCGGCCTCCGGCTTCCGCTCGCCGTACTTCGACTTCAAGGGCAAGGCGATCCTCGAGCGCGACTTCACCACCCACTTCTCGATCGACCTGATGCACAAGGACCTCGGCCTGTTCCTCGACAGCGCCGCCGCCCAGCAGGTGCCGACCCCCACCGCGGCCTCGCTGCGGGAGACCTACAACCTGGCGCGCGCGGCGGGCAAAGGGGACCTCGACATCGGAGCGGTGATCACCGCCTTCGAGGTCCTCGCCGGTACCCGCATCGTGTAAACCGATTAACAACCTTGTTGATTTACACATTTTCAACCGAGTGGCTGACCCACCGCGCCAGAGGATGAATCCCCGCTAAACTCCCGGGGACTGCATCACTTTACGGGGGTTAACTGGATGGCGAATCCTGACGGCAAACTGGTGCGGCTGGAGAGCGGTGGCTGGGCGCAGTACCGCCGGGTTGAAGTCCAGGGCCCGCTCCCGCTGACGATGCTGGTGGCGGTCGAGCTGACCGACGAAGAGGTCCGCCAGCTGCTGCCGCAGCCCGAGCCCAAAGTCCTGCACTGAATCCCGCTGGTACGTGAGCTGCAGTTTTTCCGGTCATGTTGGGCCGAATCGAGCGCGTCGAAGGGTCGACTTTTCTGACCGGTGGCCGGGCGGTGGAGAACGGGTGGCCGGTAACTTCTGCGCCGCCGCCGCCTCCTCCTCCGTCGGAGCCCTCGATCGGTCGGGTGGTGGAGCGGTCGCTGAAGGAAACCCGAGAGCTGATCGAGCTGGAGTTCGCGCTCGCGTTCAAGGCCGTCTCCCGCACGGCGCTCGGGATGATGACCGCGACGATGCTGCTGCTGATCGCCGTCTCGGTGATCACGGTGGTGCTGGTGCTGGCCCTGGGGGGCAGCTCGATGATCGGCCTGATCGGCGCCGCGGTGCTGATCGCAGTCGGCGCCGCCGCGGGGGCGATCGGGATCGGCCTGCTGCCCAGGCCTCCTGCACGGTCTTCCTAGACGGTGACCTTGATCACCTTCACCGGCGTCCGGGGAGCGTCGTTCGCATCGGTGGGCGTGCCCTCGATCTTCTTCACCACGTCCGCTCCGGAGACCACCTTCCCGAACACCGGGTGCCGCGAGTCGCCGGGGGTGAACCAATCGAGGAAGGCGTTGTGCACGGTGTTGACGAAGAACTGGCTGCCGCCCGAGTTGGGCGAGCCGGTGTTGGCCATCGAGAGCGTCAGCGGCTCGTTCGACAGCCTGGCGGTGAACTCGTCCTTGATGTCGCCCCAGGGCGGGCCACCGGTGCCGGCCTTGGTGCTCTTGGGGTCCTTCGAATGCGGGCAGCCGAACTGCAGCATGAAGTTCTTGATCACCCGGTGGAAGTGGAGGCCGTCGTAGAAGCCGCTGCGGGCCAGCTTGAGGAAGTTCTCCGCCGTCAGCGGCATCTGGTCGGCGAAGATCTCGGCGGTGAAGGTGCCGAGCGAGGTCTCGAAGGTCGCGATGGGGTTGGGCATTCGCGCGTCCTACCGCAAACACCTGATCTCCCTGAAACTTATTGGCGACTTGCATTGCGGTAGGTCCTTGACCTACACGAGCGCACATCCGCTTCACCCGGGAGGGGTTCATGCGTCACCTGCTCATTTCGTCGGTCCTGTTCTTGGCAACCAGCTGCGGGGTCGGGGAGCTGACGACCGACGAAGGCGCCGAGAAGGACGAGCTCGACACCGGGTCGCAGGCCTTCAGCAGCGCGCAGGCGACGCTGCTGAACTTCGAGTTCGACAGCGAGCTGATCGCCGCGGGGACGGTGCGCGAAGCGGGCGCCCGGGCGCAGATCGATCAGCAGCTGCTGTTCACCATCGGTCACCTCAACGGCAACAACGCGGTCGGCCGCCTCGACCAGGTCACCCTCAGCAACGTCCAGGTCAGCGCGGTCGGCGGCAACACCCGGGTCAAGTTCCACGCGAAGCTGCCGGTCGCCTGGGGCAGCAAGACCAACCTGCCGAGCAGCTACGCGTTCACCCTGCCGCGGGGGATGTCGTACGAGGCGCAGGAGCAGTTCGCCACCGCGTACAAGTCGAGCTGCGTGGATCCCGGCGCGCACGACGTCGACTCGGGGAGCATGTGGTACTACTACCGGCCCGCGCGATCGGGCTGCACGCTGGCGGCGGCCGACGTGGTGAAGACGACCGCGACCGCGGTGAAGTCGCTCGAGAACACCACCGGCAAGTACCCCGAGCTGCACAAGATCTGGGAAGACGGAGCGCTGAACGTCGTCGCGATCTTCGGCAAGTACGAGGACGGCGCGACCTCCGGCGACGCCGGCATCTCCGGCTATAACGAGTTCATCGCCGCGATGAAGTCCGAGCTCGGCAACCGCAACCTGACCACGGTGCCGGCCTCGATCCCGACCAACCCCGGCGTCGCGACCCCCGACGTCGAGTTCAAGGCGACGCTCCCCGACGGCAAGAAGATCAACGTCGTCGCGATGCTGACCGACAACGTGACCACGGGCCTCTCGCAGCCGGCGTTCCGCAGCCGCTACGAGACGCTGTCGACCCGCGCTGACTACATCGTCTACAACGGCCACGCCGGCCTCGGCACCAACGTCCGCGCGCTCGCGCAGGCGGGCAAGTGGGTCGCCGGCCAGTACGTCGTGGTCTACATGAACGGCTGCGACACGTTCGCGTACATCGACGACGCACTCAACACCGCGCACAAGGTCAAGAACCCCGACGACACGACCGGTTACAAGTACATCGACATCGTCAACAACGCGATGCCGGCG